>JBDKSB010000007.1 GCA_039683095.1 Acidobacteriota bacterium
TGCTGCGGTCGATCCCGCTGCTCGATCAGGCGGCCATCGACGCGGTCCGGCAGTGGGTTTACGAGCCCATGATCATCAACGGCCGGCCCCGGCCGGTCGTCTTCACCGTGACCGTCCGGTTCCAGCTTAAGTAGCTCCGGCAAGGCTGAAGCAGCCAGTAAAGTCAGTCAATGGCTTTCGATATTCTACAGGAGGTATAACCCATGCAATTCGGTCTTCTCGAAATGTGGGCGGCCATGGGAGCAGTGGCCAAGCTTGTCGCGGTCATACTGATCGCGCTGTCCATCGTTACCATCTACATGCTCATCGAGCGGATGCTGGTCTTCTCCCGCGCGAAGAAGCAGTCCCTCGCGGCGGCCGGCAAGCTGGCCGACCTGCTCAAGAGCGGCAACCTCAAGGACGCGCTCGCCCTGGCGAACAAGAAGGACTATAAGGGCAGCCACCTGGCCCGGGTCACCGCCGGCAGCGTCCAGGCCATCATCGAGGGCAAGGAAGCCAAGCTCGGTCTCGACGAGCAGCTCGAATCCGCCGCCCGCGGCGGCGAGCGGGCCAAGAGCCTGTTCAACCAGGAGCTCCGGCGCGGCCTGAGCATCCTGGCCACGGTCGCCACCTCGGCGCCCTTCATCGGCCTGTTCGGCACGATCTTCGGCATCATCAACGCCTTCCGCGGCATGCAGCTGACCGGCTCGGGCGGCATCGGCGCGGTCGCCGGCGGCATCGCCGAGGCCCTGGTCACCACGGCCGTCGGGATCGCCGTCGCCGTCCTGGCTCTGTGGGTTTTCAATATCCTGAACACCCGCATCGAAGTCTTCGACGCTGAGATGGACAATACCCAGTCTCAGGTCCTCGACTTCTTCCTTAAGACCGGCGAGAGCCGCTAAGGCGTTAGGCTCCGGTCCGCCTGAGAGACCGGATTGAGAGAGAGGCATATTATGGGATTTTCAGTATCGACAACCGGTAAAGAGAAAGTCCGTTCCGAACCGAATGTCGTCCCTCTCTGTGACGTCCTGCTCGTCCTCCTCATCATCTTCATGATCGTGACGCCCCTGATCCAGAAGGGCGTCGACGTCAAGCTTCCTCCGGCCCAGTTCACCATCAACATGCCGGAGAACCCCGACGTCGTCCTGGCGATCAAGAAGGACGCGCGCGACCCCAAGGGTTTCCTCCTTTATGTCAACCAGGACAAGGTGACGATGGATACCTTGCAGAACGCGCTCGAAGAGGCTTTTCTGACGGTCGCCGACAAGAAGCTCTACCTCAAGGCTGATCAGGAACTCGAGTACGGCAACATCGTGGACCTCATCGACATCATCCGCGGGTCGGGCATCGAGATCGTCGGCATCATCACGGAGAAAAAGACGGAAAAGGGCGACTGAGCCGCGGCTCGTCCCCACGGTCACCTTTCCAACAACCGCGAACCAGGCGGGGGAAGGGAGCGAGCGATCGCTTTCTTCCCCCGTTTTTTTTTGCCCCGAAGGGGCGATATGGATATCAGCGGCGGGAGGAGGCGAGCTTTCTGACTTCGGCGATGAGCTCGTCGGCCATCCGGGACGCCGGGACCTTCCGGAGGACCTTCCCTCCCCTGAAGATCACCCCGCCGTCTCGGCCGCAGGCCAAGCCGATGTCGGCTTCCTTGGCCTCGCCCGGGCCGTTGACCGTGCAGCCCATGACCGCCACGGTCAGCGGCACGGAAAGCGCCAGGACGGCCTTCTCGACGCGCCCGGCCGCCTTCATCATGTCGGTCTCCGAGCGGCCGCAGGTCGGGCAGGAGACGAAGACCCCCCCCCTCTTCCGCAGGCCCAGGGTCTGGAGGATCTGCCAGGCCACAAAGACCTCTTTCTCCGGCGGGGCCGTCAGCGAGACCCGGATGGTGTCGGCCAGCCCCTCGGCCAGGAGAAGGGCCAGACCGGCCGAGGACTTGACGCTCCCGGCCAGCAGCCGGCCCGACTCGGTGATGCCGGCGTGGAAGGGGTAATCCACCTTGGCCGCCAGCAGCCGGTAGGCCTCGAGCGTCCGGGGGACGTCGGAGGCCTTGAGGGAGATCTTGATCAGGCGGAAATCCAGGTCCTCGAGCAGCCGCACGTGCCGCAGGGCGCTCTCGGCCATGGCCGCCGCGGTCGCGCCGCCGGCCCGGGCCAGGATGTCCTTCTCGAGCGAGCCGGAATTCACGCCGATCCGGATGGGCACGCCGCGCCCGGCCGCGGCCCGCACGACCTCGCGGACCTTGCCGGCCGAGCCGATGTTGCCCGGATTGAGGCGCAGGCCGTCGACGCCCGCGTCGAGAGCGGCCAGCGCCAGCCGGTGATCGAAGTGGATGTCGGCGACGAGGGGCGCGCGGACGCGCCGCCGTATCTCGCCCAGCGCGGCGGCCGCCGCCCGGTCGGGCACGGCCAGGCGGACGATCTCGGCCCCGGCCTTCTCCAGCCGCTTGATCTGGGCGACCGTGGCCCGGACGTCCCGGGTGTCCGTTTTGGTCATGGCCTGGACGGCGACCGGAGCGCCGCCGCCGACGGCCACCGGACCGACCCTGATGAGGCGAGTCGTCCGCCGCGGGAACATCCGTCCCTCCCCCGCCCTAGAAGGGCAGCACGCTGCGCCAGCCCCGGGGCAGCTTCTTGGCGAAATCGTTGAGGATGACGAACGCGGTCAGGAGCAGCATCAGGACCCAGCCGATCGTCATCAGGACCATCCTGAACTTCGGTCCCAGGTCCTTGCGGAATACGGCCTCGAGGACCAGCACGGCCATCTGGAAGCCGTCGGCCACCGGGATCGGCAGAACGAGGTTGATGATCCCCAGTTGGAGGCTCAGCACGGCGATCCAGCCGAGCAGGGGCAGGAGGCCCAGCCGCAGGGCGGCGTAGGAGAAATCGGCGATGGCCACGGGCCCGCCGAGCTGGCTGGCCGGCGTCTCGCCGGTGAAAAGGCCGCGGATGACCCGGACGACCAGGGTCACGTTGCCCAGGTTCTCCTTGACCGAGGCCCCGATGGCCGCGAAGAAGGGGAATTTCTTGACCACGGACTTGGGCACCTGGGCGATGCCGATCTTGCCGATGTCGCCCTCGCGCCGCGGCGTGACCGGGATGGTCAGGGTCCGGCCGGCCCGCTCCACGGTGAAGGACAGCTCCTTGTCCGCGCTCTTCCGGATCAGGTCGAGGAACTGGTAGAAGTAGACCGGCCGGCCGTCGATGGCCGTGATGACGTCCCTGCCCTTCAGCCCGGCCTTCTCGGCCGGCGAGCCGGGGACGACCATCTGGACCTGGGTCAGGATCTTGGCCTGGAAGCCGGCGTAGCCCATCTTGTATTCGCTCACCGACGCGGTCAGCAGGTCGACGGTCAGGGCCTGGCCGTCCCGCCGCACCTCGATCGAGATCTCGCGGTCGGGATTGGAGCCGACGGCGATCTGGACGTCCGTCCAGGTCTTGACCTGGCGCCTGGCGACACGGACGATCTCGTCGTCGATCCTCAGCCCGGCCTTCTCGGCCGGCGAGCCGCTCTCGATCCAGCCGATGACCGGCTTCTCGTCGAGGTACTCGGCGACGTTGGTCCCGGCGATGTTGATGACGGCGACCAGGGCCACGGCCAGGAGGAGGTTCATGAACGGGCCCATGCCCATGATCAGGAAGCGCTGGCCGCGCGTCTTGGCCATCAGGTCGCCCGGGGCTAGGGCCCGGTCCTTCTCGAACATCCCCTCGCCCAGCAGCTTGACGTAGCAGATGATCGGCACCAGGCTGACCCGGTAATCGGTCCCCGGGCCTTCCGGCTCCTTGAAGAACGTGATCTTGCGGTTCTTGACGCCGAAGAGGCGGGGGCCGATGCCGAAAGAGAAGGCGTCGACCCGGACGCCGAAGCGCCGGGCCATGATGAAATGCCCGAACTCGTGGACGAAGGTGACCAGGAAAAAGACGATGACGAAGGCCAGGATCGTTCCCAGGAAGTTTGCCATGTCTACCTCTGCGCGAGGCGGCGGCGGGCTTCGCGCCGCGCCTCCTGATCGATGTCGATTATCTCCTCGACGGAATCGGCCGGGCGGGCCCGGTGCCCGTCCATGACGGCGCCGATGACGGCGGCGATCCCGCCGAAGAGGATCTTTTTCTCGAGGAAGGCCGCGACGGCGACCTCGTTGGCCGCGTTTAGGGCCACGGGCCAGCTCTCCCCCGCCTGGAGGGCCCGGCGGGCCAGCCCGAAGAGAGGGAAGCGGCGCTCGTCGACCCGCCTGAATTCCAGGCGCCCGACCGCGGCCAGGTCGAGCCCGGGCAGGCCGGAATCCAGCCGCCCGGGCCAGGTCAGGGCGTATTGGACGGGCAGGCGCATGTCCGTGGCCCCGAGCTGGGCCAGGACCGAGCCGTCCTTCATCTCCACCAGGGCATGGACCGCGCTCTGGGGGTGGATGAGGACGTCGAGCTCGGACGGGTCGAGGTCGAAGAGCCAGCGGGCCTCGATGAGCTCGAGCCCCTTGTTCATCAGCGTGGCCGAGTCGATCGTCACCTTCTTCCCCATGCGCCAGCGGGGGTGGCAGAGGGCCTCCTCGACGGTCTTCCGGCCGAGCCCGGCCAGGTTGGCCTTCAGGAACGGCCCGCCCGAGGCCGTCAGGATGACCCGGCGGACCTGGCGCCGCTTCGTCCCGGCCAGGCACTGGAAAACGCCGCTGTGCTCGCTGTCGACGGGGACGATCACCGCCCCCGAGCGCGCGGCTTCGCGCCGGATCACGGCGCCGCCGACGACCAGGGACTCCTTGTTGGCCAGGGCGACGCGGCGGCCGGCCCGGACCGCCGCGAGCGTCGGGCCGAAGCCGCTCATGCCGGTGATGGCCGAGACGACGATGTCGGCGCCCTCGGCCCGGGCGGCCTCGGCGGCCCCCTCCGGGCCGTGGACGACCTTCATCCGCCAGCGTCCCGCCGCCAGGGAGCGGATCGTCCCGGCGTCGCGCCGGTCCCCGACGGAAACAAGTGACGGGCGGTACTTTTCCACCTGGGCGGCCAGGCGGGGGATGTTGGCCCCGGCGGCCAGGGCGGCGATCCGGAAGCGGCCCTCCAGGCGGTCGACGACGTCGAGGACGGACGCGCCGATCGACCCGGTCGAGCCGAGCAGGGCGATGGCCTTGGTCGTCTGTCCCAACGCCCTACTTCCAGAGGTAGCGGACGATGAAATAGAACAGCGGGCCGGCCAGGATCAGGCTGTCGATCCGGTCGAGGTAGCCGCCGTGGCCGGGCAAGCTGTTGGAGGAGTCCTTGACGCCGACGGCCCGCTTGAAGAGGGATTCGAGCGGGTCGCTGATCTGGGCCGCGGCGTCGACGGCGATGGCCGTCAGGATGGCGGTCGCCAGGGGGAGCTGGGGGAAAAGGATGTACCGGGCCACGATCGCCCCGGCCACGGCGAACAGGAATCCGCCGACGCACCCCTCCCAGCTCTTGTTGGGGCTGGCGGTCGGGGTCATCTTGTGCCGGCCGAAGGGCTTGCCGATGAAGAAGCCGCCTGAATCCCCGAGGAACACGACGGCGAAGAGGAAATAGAGATAGAACGGGCCCTGTTCCAGCCTGATCCGGAAGAGGAATCCCAGGGGAAAGGCGATGTAGAGGACGCCGGTCAGGGTCACGGCGAACGAGGCGGGAAAGGCGCTCAGCTTTTCGGGGTCGTTGACCGTCGCCACGTAGTAGACGCCGGCCAGGAAGATGGCGGCGAACATGATGGCGTCGAGCGGAATGGACCGGAAATAGAACGGCAGGAAGGCCAGGATGGCCAGGCACGTTCCCAGGATTTTCTTGGGCTGCAGGTCCTTCTTGCCGGTCAGGACGTAGAACTCGTGCACGGCGGCCGCGACGAAGGCGACGCCGAACAGGTAGAAGGCCCAATCCGGGGCGTACTGGATCATGACGAAGATGGCCCCGAGCAGCACGGCGGCGGTGAGGGTGCGCTTGATGAGGTTCATGCGGGCTTGGTCCTTTTGCCGGGCGGATTCCCGGGCGCGCCGACGTCCCCGAACCGGCGTTCCCTGCCCTGGTAATCGAGCAGGGCCTCGAGAAGGTGTCCTTTGCGGAAATCCGGCCAGAGCACCGGGCTGACGTAAAGCTCCGTGTAGGCGATCTGCCAGAGGAGGAAGTTGGAGACGCGCTTCTCGCCGCTCGTCCTGATGAGGAGGTCCGGGTCGGGGATGCCCGCGGTCGAGAGATGGTCGCCGAACGCCTTCTCGTCGAGCTCGCCGGCCGCGATGCGCCCCTCGGCCATGATCCGGCGGGCCGCGTCGACGATATCGGCCCGGCCGCCGTAGTTGAGGGCGAAAACGACGGTCATGCGGCGGTTGTCTTTCGTCAGCTCCTCGACCTTCTCGACCTTCCTGAGGGCCGCGGCCGGGATGCCCTCGCGCCGGCCGATGACCCGGAGCCGGAGGTCGTTCCCGGCGAGAAGATCGAAGTCCCGGCCGAGATGCTCCCGGAGGAGGCGCCAGAGGCTGCCGACCTCCTGGCGGGGCCGCTTCCAGTTCTCGCTGGAAAAGGCGAACAGGGTCAGCCAGCCGACGCCCAGGCGGGCGCACGCTTCGGCGATCTCCTTGACGGAGGCCGCGCCGGCCTTGTGGCCCTCGACCCGGGCCAGGCCGCGCTGCCGGGCCCAGCGGCCGTTGCCGTCCATGATGACGGCGACATGGCGGGGCACGCGGGCGAGGTCGAGCTTGGCCAACAGGGCGTATTCGGGGGTCCCGGGCGGGAAATACTCCTCGAGATGCTTCTCCATCGGCCCCCCATTATAGCATAAGGTGGACCGGGCCGGGCGATTCTGCTAAAGTGAATGACCTGGAGAAAATCGATCATGTGCCTCGCCGTGCCCGCCAAGATCACCCGGATCGAGGCCCCTGCCCAGGGGACGGCCAGCTATATGGGCAGCGAGGTCAAGGTCAATCTCTGCCTCGTCCCGCAGGCCCGGCGGGGCGACTGGGTCATCATCCACGCCGGCTTCGCGATCTCGGTCCTGGACGCGAAGGAGGCCCGCGAAACCCTCCGCCTCTTCAAGGAGCTGGCCGCGGCCTGCCCCGATGAAGGAGCTTAGGAACCCTGCCGCCCTGAAAGCCCTGCTCGGGGACATCGGGGACAAGGCCCGCCTGCTGCCTAGGCCGCCGCGCCTGATGGAGGTCTGCGGCACCCACACGATGGCCCTCTTCAGGAGCGGCCTGACCCCCATGCTGGCCGAGGCGGGGGTAGAGATGGTCTCGGGGCCGGGCTGCCCCGTGTGCATCACCCCGAACGCGATCCACGAGGCGGCCATAGCCTTCGTAACGGGCATCGAGGGCGTCACCCTGGCCGCCTTCGGCGACATGACCCGCGTCCCGACCCGGAAGGGCCCGCTGCAGGCGGCGGTGCCGGCCCGCGGTTCGCGCCTGAGGATCGTCTACTCCCCCGAGGAGGCCCTGGAGGAGGCCCGGCGCGGCCCGGACCGGCCCGTGGTTTTCTACGGGGCCGGGTTCGAGACGACCATCCCCGCGATCGCCTACACGGTCCGGCAGGCCGCGGCCGAGGGGCTGAGGAACTACTCGGTGCTGCCGGCCCTGTGGCTCGTCCCGCCGGCCCTGAGGGCCATACTCGAGGCCGGCGACGCGGCCGTCGACGGGTTCATCTACCCCGGCCACGTCAGCGCCGTCATCGGCGCCGGACCTTATGAGTTCGTGGCCCGCGAGTTCGGCATCCCGGGCGCCATCGCCGGGTTCGAGCCGGGCGACATCCTGCTGGCCATCCGCTCGGTCCTGGAGCAGGCCCTCGAGGGCCGGCCGCGCGTCGCCCTCGAGTATTCGCGGGCCATCGGCCGGGAGGGCAACCCCGTGGCCCGGGCCCTGATGGCCGAGGTCTTTGAGCCGTACGACGCCTGTTGGCGCGGGCTGGGCCTGATCCCGTCGAGCGGCCTCCGCTTCCGGCCGGAATTCGCCGGCTTCGACGCCGGGCGCCGCTTCGGCCTGCGGACCGAGGCGCCGGACGGCGGGCTGGACCTGGCCGGGTGCCGGTGCGGGGACGTGCTGCGCGGCGTCATCCGGCCCGAGGGCTGCGGCTTGTTCGGAAAGAAGTGCCGGCCCGATTCCCCGCTGGGGCCGTGCATGGTGTCGTACGAGGGTTCCTGCCTCATCCACTACAAGTACGGTCCGGAGAGGAGGGGCGGCCGGTGACCAAGATCAGCCTGGAACTCGGCAGCGGCGGCCGGCTCATGCGGGAATTCATCGCCGGCAAGATCGTGCCGGCCTTCGCCGATCCCCTGCTCCGCGACCTCGGCGACGCGGCCCTGCTGCCCGGGGGCATCGCGTTCACAACGGACAGCTACGTCGTCGACCCGCTCTTCTTCCCCGGGGGGGACATAGGGCGGCTGGCCGTCAACGGCACGGTCAACGACCTCGTCGTGTCCGGCGCCGAGCCGCGATACCTGTCGCTGGCCTTCATCCTGGAAGAAGGGCTCGAAGCGGAAGTCCTCGACCGGGTCATCCGGTCCATCCGGGCCGCGGCCAGGGCGGCCGGCGTGCGGATCGTCACCGGGGACACGAAGGTCGTCCGGCGAGGCCAGGGCGACAAGGTCTTCATCAACACGGCCGGGGTGGGCCGGTCGATCGCCCGGCCCAGGCCGGACAGGATCCGGCGCGGGGACAAGATCATCCTGACCGGGACGCTGGGCGACCACAGCCTGGCCGTGACCATGGCCCGGGGGGAATTCGGCCTGAAGTCGAGCGTCCGGAGCGACTGCGCCCCGCTGCTCTTCCTGCTCCCGCTCTGGAAGCGGGGGGCCCTGTGGATGCGCGACGTCACCCGGGGCGGGCTGGCCACGGTGCTGTCCGAGCTGGCCGAGCGTCTCCCCTGTCCCGTCCTGATCGAAGAAGACAAGGTGCCGCTGTCGCGCCCGGTCCGGGCGGCCGCCGAGCTGCTGGGGATCGATCCCCTCTACATGGCCTGCGAAGGCAAGGCGGTCGTCGTGGCGCCGGCGGCGAAAGCCGGCGAGCTCCTGCGGCGGATGCGCGCCCATCCCCTCGGCCGGCGGGCGGCCGTCATCGGCGAGGTTCAGGCCGGCGTCGGCCGGCCCGGCGAACTTCTGCTGAGGACGACCGTCGGAGGGCTCCGCCTCCTCGAGCCCCTGACCTCCGAGCTCCTCCCCCGCATCTGTTAAACGCCAAAAGGGACCGGATCCCCTCTTGCCGGTCCCTTTTAAGGGATCAAGCTTTGACGACGTTCTTCCGCGGGCGCTTGATGGCGTTCCTGGTGTCGACGACGAGCGGCGCGTTCTTGACGACGGCGTCGTAGTCGTAGGCCGTGTGGTCGGTCGCGATGACGACGGCGTCGGCCTTCCTGAGCAGCGCCTTCGTCAGCGGCACGGAATCGAGCTCGAGGCCCGGGTATTCGCGGTGCCCGGCGACGCGCGGCACGTAAGGGTCGTTGTAGCAGACCTTGGCGCCGCGGCCCTTGAACAGGCTGATGATCTTCAGGGAGGGCGACTCGCGCGAATCGTCGATGTCCTTCTTGTAGGCCAGGCCGAGGACGACGACCTTGGCGTTCCTGATCGCTTTTCCCCGGTCGTTCAGGGCGTCGACCGTCTTCTCGACCACGTAGTAGGGCATGAACGTGTTGATCTCGCCGGCGAGCTCGATGAACTTAGTCTGGTAATCGACCTCCTTGGCCTTCCAGGTCAGGTAGAAGGGGTCGATGGGGATGCAGTGCCCGCCCAGGCCCGGCCCGGGATAGAAGGGCATGAAGCCGAAGGGCTTGGAGGACGCCGCCCGGATGACCTCCCAGACGTCGATGCCCATGCGGTCGAAGATCATCTTGAGCTCGTTGACCAGGGCGATGTTGACCGACCGGAAGATGTTCTCCAGGAGCTTCGTCGATTCGGCCGCCTTGGTCGAGGAGACGGGCACGGTCCTGATGATGATCTGGTCGTAGAGGGCCTTGGCCAGCTTCAGGCAGTCCGGGGTCAGGCCGCCGACGACCTTGGGCGTCGTGGCCGTGGAAAAGTTCTTGTTGCCCGGGTCCTCGCGCTCGGGCGAGAAGGCCAGGAAGAAGTCGCGGCCGCCCTTGAGCCCGCCGGCTTCCAGGATCGGCAGCATCTCCTCGTCGGTCGTGCCGGGGTAGGTCGTGCTCTCGAGGACGACGAGCTGGCCCTTGCGGATGTTCTCGGCGACGGTGATGGTCGAGTTGAGGACGTAGGACAGGTCGGGCGCGCCATGGCCGTCGAGCGGCGTCGGCACGCAGATCAGGATGGCATCGACCTCGCGGAGGCCGCGGAAGTCCGAGGTGGCCCGGAACATCTTCCGGCCGAGGAAGTCCTTGAGCTCGGCCGCCGAGATGTGGCGGATGTAGGTCTTGCCGCGCATGAGCATGTCGACCTTCTTCTGGTCGAGGTCGAACCCGGTGACCCGGAAGCCCTTCTGGAGGAAGGTCTTGACCAGGGGCAGGCCGACGTAGCCGAGGCCGATGACGCCGATGCGGGCTTGCTTCGACCAGATCTTCCCGAGCAGCTTCGAAGCTTCAGGGTTCATGTTCTCAGCTCCTTTTCCTGTACCAGGCCACGGTCTCTTTGAGACCGTCGGCAAAGGACATGCCGGGCGCGAATCCCATGAGGCGCCCCGCCTTCGAGATATCGGCCGTCGAATGCAGGATATCGCCCGGCCGCGGCGGCGCGTAGGCCGCTTCGATCCGGGTGCCGAGGGCCCCGTTCAGGGCCGCCATGAGCCCGTTGACCGTGGTCCCGGCGCCGCAGGCCACGTTGATGGCCTGGCCGGCCGCGGCGGCCGAATCGGCCGCGGCCAGGTTGGCCCGGACGACGTCGCCGACATAGACGAAATCGCGGGACTGCTCGCCGTCGCCGTAGATCGTCGGGCGCTCGCCCCGGAGCATCCTGGCGATGAACAGCGGGATGACGGCCGAGTACTCGGAGTGCGGATCCTGGCGCGGCCCGAAGACATTGAAATAGCGCAGGGCGACGGCGTCGAGGCCGTGGAGAGCGTGAAAGACCTGGCCGTACTTCTCGCCGACGAGCTTGCTGACCCCGTAGGGCGAGAGCGGCTTCCCCTCCCGGCCCTCGACCTTGGCCGTCGCCGGGTCGTCGCCATAGACGGCCGAGGACGAGGCCATGACGAAGCTGCGCACGCCGGCGTCCTTCGCGGCGACCAGCATGTTCAGCGTGCCCCGGACATTGATGGCGTCGTTGAGGAGAGGGTCCGCGACCGAGCGCACAACGGAGACCAGGGCGGCTTCGTGGAAGACCGTCCGGACGCCGGCCGCGGCCCGGCGGCAGGCCGCGAGGTCCCGGATGTCGCCCTCGATGAACTCGATCCGCCCGGCGACCGCCGCCAGGTTCTCCCTCTTGCCCGTCGAGAAATCGTCCAGGACGCGGACCTCGTCGCCTCTCATGACGAGGGCTTCGGCGATGTGCGAGCCGATGAAGCCCGCCCCGCCGGTGACCAGGTATTTAGCCATCTTGAGTTCCCTAAAAGATTGATTATATTGAACTAATTTAACCGGTCAAGTCCAATAATAAGGGAAGACCTGGTCCCTTCCGGCGGGGTACAGCCGTGTTCCCACCGCCTATACCAGGCCGAGCTCGCCCAGCCGGCGCAGGACCTTCCGGACGCTCTCGTCCACCGTCTCCTTGTCCGTCTCGAGAACGATCTCGGCGTTGAGGGGCTCCTCGTACGGGTCGGAAACGCCGGTGAACTCCTTGATCTCGCCGCGGATGGCCTTCTGGTACATGCCCTTGACGTCGCGCTGGATGCAGACGTCGACCGGGCACTTGGCGTAGACCTCGACGAAGTTGGTCGTCTCCTTCCGGGCCCGGTCCCTCATCTCCCGGTAGGGCGAGATGAACGAGGTCAGGACGGCGACGCCGTTGCGCGACAGCAGCTTGGCCACGAACGTGACCCGGCGGATGTTCTCGTCCCGGTCCTTCTTGGAGAAGCCCAGGTCGCTGGTCAGGTCCCGGCGGACGACATCGCCGTCCAGGCGCTCGACCCGGCGCCCCTTCTCCTTCAGTATCTCGGCGACCCGGTCGCCGACGGCGGATTTCCCGGAGCACGGCAGCCCGGTGAACCAGAGCGTGAAGCCTTCATGTTCTTCGCACATTCGAACTTGTCCTTTCGTTCCGGCGGGTCAGGGCCTCAGGACCCGGCCCTTCAGTCCGTCGGGCCTGGCCAGGCCCATGATATCGAGGATGGTCGGGGCGATGTCGAGGATGTCGCCGTCGCGCCGTCCCGCCCGGCCGCTTTTCGGGTCGCTGAGGATGTACATCCCGTACTGGGCGTGCACGGCGTCGTCCGGGCCCGTGTCGTTCTCGGGGAGATACATCGTCCCGTAGCCGAGCGTCCCGGCCGACCGCCAGTAGAGGTCGTCGAAATAGACCATCAGGTCCGGATACTCGCCCTCGAGCTCCTCGTAATATTCCTGGGGCTTGATCACCTTGGTGGCCCAGCCCTCCCCTTTCGGGCCGCGGATCGCCTTGATCTCGCTCATCAGCTCGTCCCGGACCTTCTCGTAGTCCTCGGCCGGGATGACGCCCTTCGGCTCCCGCCCCTCGACGTTGAGGAAGATCCGCGCGTAATAGCCGCCCCAGGCCCAGGCCCTGGTCTTGTCCCAGTCGATGGGCAGGTCGTCGAGGCTGGTCGGCTTCGCCGGCCGCTCCTTGACCGCGAGCCAGCCCTTGTCGATGAGCCACTCGTTGACGCAGAAGGCCCCCTTCATCCTCTTCGCGCCGTGGTCGGAGACGACCAGCACGGCCGTGTCGCCGCCCGCCTTCTCGATCAGCCAGCCGATCTTCTGGTCGAGGAACTTGTAGTAATCGATGATGGCGTTCTCGAAAGCGTTCCCCGGCTCGTAGAGATGGTGCTCGTGGTCCATGAACTTCCAGAAGGCATGGTGCATCCGGTCGACGCCGATCTCGACGAACCAGAACAGGTTCCAGGGCTTGGCCTCGATCAGCCAGTTCATGACCTCGAAGCGCTTCTCGGTCATGGCGTAGATCTCGCGCAGGATCTGGGCCCGGTCCTCGGTCCGGAAGACGACGTCGAAGATGTACGGCCCGAAGCGCTCCTCGATCTCGGCCTTGAGCCCGGGCGGGAAGCTCGTCTCCTTGCCAGGGCCGGGCGGGGTGATGAAGCAGGAAACGAGGTTCCCGGCCACCGGGTAGGGCGGGTAGCTCGGCGGCACGCTGACGAGCGTGCTATGCCCGCCGGCCTCGCCGATGTAATCCCAGATCTTCTTGTCGCGGACGGCCCTGGAATTGGCGATCCACATCTGGTCGTAGGAATAGCCCTTGCGGTGGCGGAAGCCGTAGAGGCCCAGCCGCCCGGGGTCGAGCCCCGTGGCCATGACCATCCAGGCCGGGATGGTGATGGGCGGGTCCGAGCTACGGAGCCGGCCCCAGAGCCCCTTCTCCATCAGCCCCTTGAGGACCGGCAGCTCATCGCGCCGGTCAAAGACGATCTCGGGCGGGGCGCAGTCGAGGCCGACGACGAGGACCCTGCGATCATTCATTGAAGGGGTCCTTGAAGCGCATGATGACCTCGGCCACCTCGGGCCGCATCAGCTCGCGCGGCGGGCACTCGCCCCGGACCAGCAGGTCGCGTATCTTAGTGCCGCTGAACTGGATATGCTCTTCCGCCGGGTGCGGGCAGATCTTGTCGTTGACGACCGAGCCGCAGGTCCGGCAGTACGAGAACGACCGGAAGAACATCGGCTGGATCCCCAGGTCGGGGAAGTCCTCGAAGATGTCCTGGGCGGCGAACGGCGGGTAATATGAGCCGACGCCGGCGTGGTCCCGGCCGATGATGATATGGGTGCAGCCGAAGTTCTTGCGCAGGATGGCGTGGTGGATGGCCTCGCGCGGCCCGGCGTAGCGCATCTCCATCTGGAGGATGGCCAGGACCGTCCGCTCCCTGACATAGTAGCGGCGGATGGCCTCCTCATAGGACGCCAGGATGACCTCGTCCTTGAAGTCGCCTTTCTTCTTTCGGCCGATCACCGGGTTGATGAACAGCCCGTCGGTGAAGGTCGCGGCCGCCTTCTGGACGTATTCGTGCCCCAGGTGCGGGGTGTTGCGGGTCTGGAAGGCGGCGATCGTCTTCCAGCCCTTGGACTCGAACAGGACGCGCGTCTCCTTGGGCGAGAGCTTCCAGCGGTCGAACGGCGTCGGCGTCATCTCGAGCAGGTCGATCGGCCCTCCCAGGAGGACATCCTTCTGGCCCAGGACCTTGGCCACGCCGGGGTGGGCCGGGTCGCGGGTCCCGAAGACCTTCTGGGCCGTCTCGCCCTTGTCGTAGCCGTACTTCTCCAGGAGATGGAGGATGGCCACGGGCCGGCCGTCCTCGGCCGCCAGGACGACATCCTGCCCGATCTTCAGGCCGTCGGCCGTCTCGGGGTCGGCGTCCAGAACGATGGGCACGGTCCAGGCGACGTCCGAGGCCAGGCGCCTGGCCGCCAGCACGCTCTTGAAGTCCTTCTCCCCGAGGAAGCCCTCCAGGGGGCTGTAAACGCCGCTGCCGATGTTCTCGACGTCGGAGATGAGTTCGGCGTCGATCGTCAAACGGGGCGCCTTGGCGGCCCCGGCCAGGGCCTCGTCCTTCTTCTTGCCGGACAGGGCCCTTTCGACGAGCTTTCCGCCGTGCGGTTGGATCATGGTTGCTCCTTTGCCCGGGACCGGGAAAAATGAGTGGATCGGACGGCCGGACGGTTTAGTCGATATAGCCCAGCGCTTTCAGGCGCTCCTTGACCTTCTCTTCCTCGTCCTTGCTGAAGACCTCGGTCTTCGGTTCATCCTTGGTCAGGCTCTCCCGGAGGACCTTGGCCGCGTAGCTCGAGACGGAGCGGCATTCGGTGCCCTTGATGAAGTCCTCGATCTTTTTATAGAGGGAGGTGGGTATCGTGACGGACGTAAACTCTTTGTCCATAGGGGTTTTATATACCAGATGCCCGGGATTTTCAAGACTGCCGGGGCGGGGGGACTCGAACCAGGGAAATGGGGAACACCGAACCAGGGAAATGGGGACACCGAACCGGGGAAATGGGGGACACGATCCCTTTTCGAGAGAAAAGGGTCATGTCCCCCATTTCCCCCATGCCCCCTATCTCGCCTGTCCGATCCCTGGCCAGCTTGACAAGAGGCGCGGCAAAATGGTTATAATGCTCTGCATATGACCCAACCCGAAGCCCACCGGGCCTCCCGCCCCTGATATGGAAAAGATAACCCTGCCCCTGGCGAACGATCCCGCCCTGTCCGGGATCCTGGACAAGACCATCAAGAGGCTGGCCCCCCGCCTGGGCGTCAGCCTGGCCCTGCGCGGCGACCAGCTGCTCGTCGACGGCGACTCCCAGCGCGTCGCCTTCGCCAGGAACTATTTCGACAGGCTCAACGAGCTCCGGGAGATGGGTCATCACATGCGGGAGGAGGATCTCCTGATCGTCCTGGACATGCTCGAGGAGAGCCCCTCGACCTCCCTGGAGGACTACTCCCCTTCCGAGTCCCTGAACCTGTCCCGCAAGTCCGTCAACCCCAAGAGCCTGAACCAGCGGGCCTACCTCGAGGCCATCAAGACCCGCGACCTTGTCTTCGGCATCGGGCCGGCCGGGACGGGCAAGACCTACCTGGCCATGGCCATGGCCCTGGCCTTCCTCCAGAACAAGTCCGTCAGCCGCATCATCCTGACCCGCCCGGCCGTCGAGGCCGGGGAAAAGCTCGGCTTCCTCCCCGGGGACCTCATCCAGAAGATCAACCCCTACCTCCGGCCGCTCTACGACGCCCTGTTCGACCTGTCCCAGTACGACCAGGCCAACCGCCTGATCGAGCGCGGCGTCATCGAGATCGCCCCCCTGGCCTTCATGCGCGGCCGGACCCTCAACGGCGCCTTCATCATCCTCGACGAGGCCCAGAACACGACCCGGGAGCAGATGAAGATGATCCTGACCCGGACCGGGTTCGACTCCAAGCTGGTCATCACGGCCGACATCACCCAGATCGACCTGCCCCAGCCCCGCAGGTCGGGCGTCCTCCACGCCATGAAGATCCTGGCCAACCTCCCCGAGATCGCCTTCATCCGCTTCAGCGACAGGGACGTCGTCCGCCACCCCCTGGTCCAGAAGATCATCAAGGCCTACCAGAAGGCCGAGGCGAAGCAGGACTGAGGCCATGGCCGCCACCTTCTTCGACAAGATCAAGCTGTTCAAGGCGGCCGAGATCCAGCCCGGGCACACTGGGTCCGAGACCCCCGAGGAAGAGTCCAAGCCTCCACTCGGACGGCGGCTCCTCCGGGAGCCCTGGCTGGTCCTGGTCCTGGCCTCGATCCTCATCGCCGTTCTCCTGACCCGCCTGCCCTCCGGGAAGCTGTCGAGCCTGGCCGCTGGCGAGGTGGCCCCGGCTGACATCGTCGCGCCTTTCGACCTGACCATCGAGGACGCCGCGGCGACGGCCCGGAAGCAGGCGGAAACCGAAGCGACGGTCCTGCCCATCTACAGCTTCGACGCCAACGTCTTCGCCAACACCGAGGACAAGATCCGGGCCCTCTTCGCCGAGGGCCGGGCCTGGGCGGCGAGGTACCCGGACGCCCCCCAGAGCGAGGCGTTCCGGAACAACCTCATCGACAAGCAGGGCATCGACCTCGAGCTGGCCGACGCCCAGACCCTTCTCCGCCTGAAGTTCCCCGTCAACCTCGAGGAGACGCTGATCGGCCTGACGGCCAAGTCCTTCAGCCAGGGCATCATCGTCTCCAAGAACCTCTTCATCCACGGTGAAGAGGACCGTGGCCTGGTCCTCATCGACGTCCAGGGCCGGGAGCGGCCGGCCCGCGTGGCCGACCTCCTGGACCTCGCCGAAAGCGAGCGCCGCTTCAACGACGACCTGGCCCGGATCGAGATGCCGGCCCGGAGCCGGGCCGCGCTGGCCAACCTCGGCCAGATCTTCCTGACCGCCAACGTCTCCTACAACAAGATCGAGACCGAGAAGCGAAAGGCCGCGGCCCGGGCCGCGGCCGGCACGGTGACCCTGACCATCAAGAAGGACCGGGTCATCGTCCGCAAGGGCGACGAGGTCACGGCCGAAACGCTGATGATCCTCGACCAGTTCAACAAGAGGATGCGGCGGCAATCGAACTGGCCGCCGACGTTCGCCGGCACTCTCCTGCTCTACTTCTTCCTGTTCGCCACCCTGTTGGGCTACTCCCGCCGGGCCTTCAAGCCGAAGCAGGCGGAGAGGCAGTTCCGGATGGCCGCCGCCGCCCTGATCGTCAGCCTTGTCTTCTACAAGATCTTCCTGGGCCTGGCCGGGATCGTCTCCGGGGCGCTGGCGGGCGGGGCCGTGTCCCGCATCGAGGCCTATTACGGGGCCTTCCCCTGGCAGGCGGCGACCCTGGTCTTCGCCTTCCTCATGCCCGATCCGGTGACGCTCATCTTCATCATCCTGAACAGCCTGACCGCGGGGCTCCTGACCGGAGGCGACTTCATCGTGACCATCTTCGCCTTCATCGGCGGCCTGGCCGCCGTCTACGGCGTCAGGATCTACCGCAAGCGCTACCGGGCGGCCACCCTGCGGTCCGGCTTCATCGTCCTGCCCGCCGTCAACACCCTGCTCACCCTGGTCTTCCATCTGATCCTGAAGCGCTCGAGCTTCGAGGCCTTCCCCCTCGAGGTGGCCATGGGGGTCCTCGGCGGCATGACCAGCGCCGTCCTGGCCTATCTCCTCCTCCCGATCGTCGAATCGGCTTTCGGCTTCGTCACCGGCGCCAAGCTGCTGGAGCTGACCAACTCGGACCTGCCGATCTTCCGCGAGATGCAGGAGGAGGCGCCCGGCACGTACCACCACTCGCTCATCGTCGCCTCGCTCGCGGAGAAGGCCGCCGAGGAGCTGGGCCTCGACACCCAGCTGGCCAAGGCCGGCGCCCTCTACCACGACATCGGCAAAATGAAGATGCCCGAATACTTCATCGAGAACAGGACCAAGGAGTTCGACCTGCATAAGGACCTGACGCCCTCGATGAGCACGCTGGTCATCAAGAACCACGTCAAGGAAGGGGCCGAGCTGGCCCGCAAGCTCAAGCTGCCCCGGCCGCTGCGCGAGATCATCGAACAGCACCACGGCAACTCCCTGGTCAGGTACTTCTACGCCAAGGCCAAGCAGACCTACGATCCGCAGGAGCAGACCGTGGGCGAGGAATCGTTCCGCTACCCGGGGCCGGCGCCGCAGACGAAGGAGGCCGGCCTGGTCATGCTGGCCGACTCGATCGAGGCCGCCTCGCGGAGCCTCAGGTCGCCAACCAAGAATAACCTCAAGCGGGTCATCACCGACATAATCAACGGCACTCTCCAGGACGGCCAGCTGGACGCCTGCGACTTCTCGCTGCGGGAGCTGCGGACGGTCGCCGCGGCCTTCCTGACCATCCTCTACGCCATCTATCACCCGCGCGTCGAGTACCCCGGCTTCAGCTTCGAGGGCCGGCCCAGGGACCGGAAGAAGCCGCCGCGGCCGAACGGCGGGAACGGCGGCAACGGCGGCCAGGCCGCCAGGAACGGCACCGACACCCATGATCACGATCATCAACCGACAGACAAAGCAACCGATCCGGACAAAGGCGTTTGAGCGGCTCCTCGGCGAGCTGGCCCGGCGCTACCGCCAGAGGGACCCCGAGGTCACCCTGGTCTTCGTCGGCGAGCGGGCCATCCGGACGCTCAACCGCAAGTGGATGAAGAAGGACCGGCCGACCGACGTCCTGAGCTTTCCGCTCGGCGAGAAGGCTCCCGACGGCAAGTACTACCTCGGGGACATCGTCGTCTCCGCGCCGGTCGCGGCCCGCCAGGCCCGGGCCAAGGGCTGGCCGCTCGAGCGCGAGCTCCGCATGCTGGTCATCCACGGCTTCCTCCATCTTCTCGGCTACGACCACTTCGCCGGGATCGAGGAGGAGGAGCGGAAGCTCCACCGGACCTACCTCGCATGACCATGCCCCCCCTGGCCTGGATCGGGCTGGCCCTGGCCTTCGCGGCCGCCGTCGCCCTGTCGCTCTTCCACATCGCGCTGGGGTCCTATTCGAAGATCTCGCTCAGCCGCTTCCTCGAGGACCGGAAGCGGGCCAACCGGGCCGATGTCCTCAAGAACATCGAGGAGACGCGCCTGGCCGTCGAGTTCCTGCGCGCGGTCTTCGTTCTTGGCCTGGCCGTCCTGGGGCTCGCCGCCTTCAGCGCCGCCGGGATCAGGCCCCTGTGGCTGTTCCTGATCGCCCTGGGCGTCTACGGCTTCCTCCTCGACCTCGGGCCGCGCCTGCTCGTCCACGCGGCCAAGCCCTATCTCCTGCGGGCCTTTCTGCCCGCCATCCCGCTCGTCCGCGCCCTGGCCTTCCCCGTCCTGGTCGTCTCCCGCGGCCTGATCGCCCGGGAAGAGCAGCGCGAGGACAAGGAGGAGGACCGCGAGGCCTCGGACGAGGAGATCGAGACCTTCATCGACGAGGCCACCGAGGAGGGCATCATCGACAAGGGCGAGGACGAGCTGCTCCGCAGCGTCGTCGAGTTCGGCGACACGGTCGTGCGCGAGGTCATGACGCCCCGGGTCAACATGGTCTGCATCCGCAAGGACGCGACCATCGACAGCCTCAAGGACCTGATCATCCGGGAGAAGTATTCGCGGATCCCCGTCTACAAGGACCGGATCGACAGCGTCGAGGGGATCGTCATGGCCAAGGACATCATCGAGTACGCCGACGAGAAGCAGAAGTCCCTGCCCATCGAGCCCCTGATCCGGCCGGCCGCCTTCGTCCCCGAGTCGATGCCCGTCCAGGACCTCCTCCGCGAGTTCCAGAAGGTCAAGACCAAGATGGCCATCGTCGTCGACGAGCACGGCGGCGTCTCGGGGCTGGTGACGATGGAGGACGTCGTCGAGGAGATCGTGGGCGAGATCCAGGACGAGTACGACACCGAGGAAGCCCAGATCGTCGAGAACGGCCCGCTCGACTTCACCGTCTCCGGCGCGACCGAGGTCGAGGAGCTCGAGGAGCTGTTCGACCTGGAACTGGCCGAGGACGATTTCATCTCCGTCGGCGGACTGATCACGTCCTCGCTGGGACGGCTTCCCCACAAGGGCGAAACGCTCGTCATCAAGGGCCTGAGCATCGACGTCGTCGACGTCGACCAGAAGAAGGTCAAGAAGGTCCGGATCCGCAAGGCCTGACGCGGTCCGAACAAGAGGGAACGATGCCGAAGACAACCAAGACTGCCGATAAGAACGCCAAGGCGGCGGCCAAGGCCCCAGCCGGGACGAAGAGGGCGCCGCGGAAGAAGGCCCCGGCCAAACCGGCCTACCGGACCGGCTACGTGGCCCTGATCGGGCGGCCGAACACGGGCAAATCGACGCTCCTCAACGCCCTGATCGGCCAGAAGGTGGCCATCGTCTCCGACAAGCCCCAGACGACGAGGATCAGCATCCTGGGCATCAAGACGACTGAAAAGGGCCAGATCATCTTCGTCGACAACCCGGGCATCCACAAGCCGCTCCACACCCTCAACAAGAGGATGATGAACTTCGTCTATTCGGCCCTGGAGACGTCCGACGTCGTCTGCCTGCTCGTCGACGCCGCGCAGAAGTTCGGCCACGGCGACGAGTACGTCCTGGAAACCCTGCGCAAGGTCAAGACCCCCGTCTTCCTGCTCATCAACAAGGTCGACGCCGTCCGCAAGGACACGATCCTGCCGATCATCGACCGCTACAAGGACCTCTTCCCCTTCCGCGAGATCATCCCCATCTCGGCCCTCAAGGGCGTCAACCTCGACGTCCTGGAGAAGCTCCTCTGGGACCTGCTGCCCGAGTCGCCCAAGCTCTACTCGGACGACGAAATCTCGGACCAGAACGAGCGCTTCCTCTTCGCCGAGATCATCAGGGAGAAGATCCTCAAGCACGTGACCCAGGAGCTGCCCTTCGTCACGGCCGTCTACATCGAGTCGATCGAGAAGAAGGAGCAGGCGGACTGGAAGAAGCCCGGGGAGACGCGCCCGGTGACCTACATCCGGGCCTCGATCTTCGTCGAGAAGGACAGCCACCGCATCATCATCGTCGGCCGGCACGGCTCGCTCATCAAGGATATCGGCATCGAGGCCCGCCAGGAGATCGCCGAGTACATCGGCCACAAGGTCTTCCTCGACCTCCAGGTCCGCGTCCGCGAGGGCTGGCGCGACTCCGAGGACGTCCTCGACCTCATCGAGGGCCAGAAGGGCTAAAATCGGGGACACCAAAAGGGGGACATGACCTTTTTCTCTTGAAAAAGGATCGTGTCCCCTTTTTGCGAAAACCGTGTCACGGAAAAATCGGGGCATGCCCCATCTCTCTTGAAATGGGATCGTGTCCCCCCTTTTCACGAAAACCGTGTCACGGAAAAGGTCCGTGTCCCTTATTTATCCCGATTTGCATTGTGTCTTCCCGTTCCCCCTCTTATTTGACTAGAATTTCCCGTAATGCGATAATCTATCGCCAACTCGGACGGTGAGTGTAGCTCAACGGTTAGAGCATCGGACTGTGGATCCGAAGGTTGGGGGTTCGATTCCCCTCACTCACCCTTGAGTTTTTCTTCCGATACCCGATTCATGCTGATGAGCATACCGAAAGGCTCGCGCCAGCTGACGTAGCTTTCGGTGGGCCGACACACGACCTTGTCTATGAGCACTGCCAGCAGGATTGCGCGCCTCCCATCAGTGTCAGCCGCGCTGTATTGAGCCTTGTCCCCCTTGAGCAGGTCTATCAGCACAACACCGGTGGTTTCCAACTAAGGGCATTCCATCCTACAGGCTGGATACGCGGTTTCCGTATCACTTAGTTATTACTCTGGTTCTCACTTTAGGGAGTTAGAGGGTCTTATGGAATTCTTATTCCATTCGCCGCCGACCGTTCCGGCTTCCTCGGGCAGCCACCAAAGCGATGGCGCGGCAAAGGCCGCACGAAGATTCCCTTCGGGAACCAGGAGGGGAGCAGCTCCCCTCCGGCCACCCCACGAAGAAAGACATCCCGTGGCCTCCGGCCACGCCGGGCCGCTGCCCGGACTTCGCAGGGGAATAATATTCATCCTCTGCACCACAGTCTCTTTCTAATGAACTTAGGAAATCGTACGCCGCGTATAAAAGTTTAAAAGAAACTCCTTGACGCGAACCGGAGAAGCGGGGAGAATTTTGCTATCTGCTGAAAGGAGAAGATTATGGGCATCACAGATAAGGTTAAGTGGGCTTGGGACGCCGTCGCAGTGCTGACTGCCCTCTTGGACAAGTGGCGTCCGCGCAACTGCGAGACCGAAAAAGAATATGAAACTTCCCTCTACAACTTCCTTCATAAAGAACTCGAAGACCGCCAAATCACTAAGCAATCCGGCAAGGGTCGTTTCCATGCCGACCTGGTCGTTGATGACCAGTTTATTATCGAAATCAAGCTCAACCTTAATACGACTGCGCAGTACCAGCGTCTCAAGGGCCAAGTGATGGAGTACAAAGAGTGGACAGGTAAGGTCATTTTGCTCTTGATAGGAAAGGCTGACCAAAATCTTAAAAAGGACCTAGCTTCGTTCCTGAAGAAAGAGGGTCTTCGCGATTCGTGGGACATGTCCGGCGATAAGGTCTTGGTTATATATAAATCGTAAAAGAAGGGAGCAGTGCGCCGCCTGAGGAGAGCGCCGACTTGAAAAAGCGAAGCGAAAGGGTGATGGGATGAACTTGTGGAAAAAGATTCTGGGACTCTCCTGGAAGTTTTGCCTTGTTGTTCTGGGACTCTATGGGCTATTGAAACTTTTTCGGGAGACAAGACTTTTTGTTCTGAATATTCCCGATTGGATTTTCTTCATATGGGCAATATTTTTATCGATAATACTGGTGATTACTGTTGATTTTGTGAACAAGAACCGAGGAACACCAGTGGACGATGCTGGGCTTAAAAAAGAAATCGAAGACTTGAAAAAGAGCTTGGAAGATACGAAAAGAGGGATTAATAATATTGAAATTGAATTTAGGGGAAAATTAAATGCCCAGGGTGAAACCATAGCTCGAATCCATAATGCACCGAAGGAATACCTTTTGGAATCAAGCAAGGAAGTCCTCTTCATCTTGGGAGTGCTTGCTAGAGTGGATTGTGAATACCTGAATAGAGGTGGCTTGCTGGTCAACTATGAACGACATTTCAAAGGGCAAGAACCGGATGAGTTTACTGCCGTTATACATGTTATGCGCGGTAATGGCCTAATCCGCTTTTATGCCGACAATGAGGAACAAATCGCAATCACAACCAAAGGCAGTGCCTACTATCTCAAGTATAAAGAGCGGCCGAAGAAAGAGAATAAATAGAGGAGACGACGATGACCGACGAGGAAAAACTTAAGGCTTTGGGTCTGCGTGTGTCCGGGCAGGAAAAGGCTCTGGGAGAAGGAACAAAGTCGGAATAGTTGACGTCAGCCGCTAAAATCCGGAAGTATCCAGAACTACATTTCTGGGAGCGTTATCTGGGCGACTATGGACCGGCCCTCTGCAGTGCTCAGTAGGGCGCATGGCCAGGCATGGCCCGTCACGGCGCGGCAGCCATCTGCCTGGCCTTGGGGCTACCAACCAATGGGGAGCGCGGCCTAGCAGCCCTGGGCCAGTGTCCTGAGCGCCTGCGCCTGGGTAGAGTGGCTCAAAAAGGTAACCAACTCCTTTACTGAGGCACCCTGCCTGTTTCTTCCCATACGAACAGCAACTTATGAGTTGATTCTGTGTCCGAAATCGGTTGTTTCAGAATGGGCTATCTTAATCAATATAGCTTCATTTTTGGAAAGAAATACGGAAAGCCCCTTATCGCTCGATACATGCCAGTTCAATACGCACTAAATAGGGCTGGGCGCCAGATAAAGTCCGCCGGCGATTCAGCAGCTGGATCCGCTCGAATGGCCACCGTTAGAACCGCCGTTATGTTGACATCGCAGCTTGGACGGGGATATAGTCCAGGAAAATATATTTTGGGAAATTAGGTGTTACGAAGAGTGAACATAATGCCTAATGCAGGCATATTTCTGGAAACCTCATCAATCGTCGAACGACCATAACACTCACACCGACCCATGATCCAATGTGAAGCACATTTTAAAGAGACCGAAAAGCTCGCCAGACAGATAATCCCAGCCGATCTTGCTAAATGGCTCCTTTATCATGGATATTATCCCGAGCAATACGTTTTGCCTCCGCCTTTTACGATACAAAAGTTTGATTTATGTTCGGAGCCCTATTTTAAGGTATCACCGAAGAAGAAGAGTAAGTTCATTCCCGATATATCGGTACTTGAGACTATAGCATTCCCAAAATCCCCTCTTACGGTGAGAGCTTTTGGAATCATTGAACCCCACATCTACCACGACCTTACTTTTCATATAAGCCGTGAATGGCCGACAATCCTCGACTGCATCTTTAACAATAACCTTCGAATCTATTCGTACAGCTTCCCCATACCAGTGACCAGGACGAAGCCCGGACGACTTGGGCGACTACGAGCAGGTCGGATGATTTATGAATTTATCGAGATGGCCGAGAATGACCTCGTAGGCGAAGCCCATAAATACAAGTATCTTTTTAAAACTGACGTTTCGAATTTCTATGCAACTATTTACACCCATAGCATAGCGTGGGCACTTCATGGTAAACAGCCCGCACGCGATGACCGTGGCTATTTCAGACTTCTGGGGTCCATAATTGACAAACTATTTCAGAGCGCAAACGATGGAAGGACAAATGGCATCGCTGTAGGCCCAGCGATTTGCGACCTCATTTCGGAGGTGGTACTGGCGGCCATCGACAGGCGTTGCTCAGAGATCCTCACCCAACATAATTTGGACTTCGTTGGAGCCAGATTCAAAGATGATTATCGTTTTCTATGCAGGTCAGAAGAAGATGTACAAATAATTGCCCGCGCGCTTCAGAAATCCCTCGGCGAATATAACCTTGCGATTAATGAGGGCAAGTCTGAAATCTCGAACCTTCCAGAAGGAATGTTCCGAGCATGGAAATCTTCCTACCAACATTGGTCTCTTAGGTACGAAAGAATCATCAATTATCGGTCCTTTGAAACTACTCTACTTTCTGTCCTGAGAATTGACGAACAGTATCCTGGTGGGGGAATTATTGACAGTTTCCTCAGTGAACTGACCACACGAAAATTTGGCCTTAAACTTGACCTTAACGAATCAGAAGCAAGAAAAGCCTATAGCCTCTTATTACTTCTCAAGCAGAGAAGAGCCAAGTCATTTCCTTCTATTCTTGCCATTGTCGAAGCCGTGCTCAACAATTACGGAAGCTATCATGTTTTTAGGGAGTATGTTGCCAATTCTCTCTCCGAGATGCTTGAACGATTATCAGGTGAGCCCGACGAAAACGAATACGACATTATTTGGACGTTCTACTTCTTGTCAGTGGTACTTGGCCGGGCCGACACCAAGTTGCCGTCTTCAACAAACCAAGTTGTCCGCTCAATTCTTACGGGTTCGCAATGCTTCCATGACGGTCAGAAGGATTCTGTTCTGTTTAAAATGATAACTCATCCTGCGCCAATGAATCACCTTCTCAAACATCTGGCCGTTTTCCATCGCAATAAGACTTCCGACGCGCAAGGCAATCCCGGCCAATGTTGACCCTGTCAGATTCTCTCTCCCTCTTTCTGATGTAACATACTTCGGATTGACAAGCCAAGGTCGTTGGCTGTGTATGCGAAGGTTGGGGCTTCGATTCCCCACACTCACCCTACTCTGAAACATGCCAAGCCAAGGCTGGTGTAGGGTGGAGTTTGCAATTCGGCATAGGAGGTAGGGCCATCGTAAACTCTCTTCAAACGGCAATCCGAAAGAGAGGAGACGTTTTACTACGATGGCCCAGCCGCATTATAAGTCACCCCTCGAAAAGGCGCTATTGCAGTTCATCACGGAACCGGATCCGTACCCGGCCATGCTCAAGTGGGTCATGACCGAGATGATGAGGATCGAGGCGGAAGCCAAGGTCGGAGCGGCCAAGGGGAAGCACAGCTCCGAGCGCGCGACCTACTTCTCCGGAGCTCGGGCCCGAAGGGTCGATACGAGGCTCGGGACGGTTTATCTTCCCGTCCCCAAGGTCCGGAAGGGCGGCTAGGTGCCGTTCTTCGTCTCGGAGCGGCGCCGGTCTGAACAAGCCCTGATCGCGGTCGTTCAGGAAGCCTTCGTCAACGGGGTTTCGACCCGGAAGATCGAGCGCCTGGCCGACGCGATGGGCATCGAGAACGTCTCGGCTTCTCAGGTCTCGGAGTTCAACAAGGAACTCGATGCCCAAGTCGGGGACTTCAAGGCTCGCCCTCTGGCCGAGGAGTATCCCTTCCTCTGGATCGACGCCCTCTATCAGAAGGTCCGTGTTGAAGGCCGGGTCGTCTCGGTGGCCGTTATGATCGCCTGTGGGGTCAATCCGGCCGGTTCTCCAGAGATCCTGGCTGAGGAGCCCATGTTCGACGAATCGGAGGACTCGTGGCGAGTCTTCTTCCGGAAGCTCAAAGCCCGGGGCATGAAGAGGACAGCCCTGGTTATCTCCGACGCCCACGCCGGGATCCAGGCCGCGGCGCGGAAGGAGTGGCTGGGTGCCTCTTGGCAGCGCTGCAAGGTCCACTTCATGCGGAACATCCTGGCCAAGGTGCCGCATCGTGAGAAGGCCCGCTTCGCGGCCCATCTGAAGCAGATCTGGCTCGAGCCTGATAAAAAGAGCGCTCGGCGAGCTGCCGGGGCTCTCATCGACGACTACGGGAAGCGCTTCCCCGAGGCCATCCACTGTCTCGAAGAGGGTCTCGAGGACTCGCTCTCGCTCTATGACTTCCCGGAGGTCGACAAGAAACGCATCTCCTCGACCAACGGCCAGGAGCGGCTGAACATGGAGATCCGCCGGCGGAGCCGAGTCGTCGGCGTCTTCCCCTCGGTCGAGAGCTACGTCCGGCTGACGATCTGCTATCTCATCGAATACTCGGAAGACTGGGCGAGTGAACGCAGTTACATCCGGGAGGACAAGGTCCTTGGATCCCTGGATAGGCTCCATGAACTGACGGCTCAAGCGGCTAACTGAAGTGAGTGAGCGATGGCCCCGAAGTTGGTAATATGAAAGCGCTGCTGCCTCGGAATGCGTAAGATAAGACGCAAGGAGGTGCAGCATGAACCGGTACTTTGGGTGTGATGCCCACAAGAGGTATTCGATTTTCACTTCTGTTGACGAGACTGGCAATGTCGGGCCGTACGTTAGAGTTGAGAACCAACGGTCTTTGTTTCGCGGGTATCTTAAGGAGATCCCGCCACGGTCTCAGATCGCTGTGGAGACCGTGGGCAACTGGTATTGGATGGTGGATGAGATGGAACAAGCCGGCCATATCCCGTTGCTGACGAACGCGGGGAAGGCCAAGGCCATGATGGGGCAGATCAACAAGACCGATAAGCTCGATGCTAAGGGACTGGCTCTCTTGCTCCGGAATGGGACGCTTCCTTCGATCTGGATCCCACCCGGAGAGCTCCGCGACCAACGGGAACTGCCTCGGACGAGGATGACGCTCGTTCGGATACGGACGATGCTCAAGAACAGGATTCATGCAACCCTGTCCAAGTATGCGATTGAGATCGATGAGGTCTGTGATGTGTTCGGGGTTACCGGACGCAGGCTCTTAGGGGAACGGATTCGGGAGCTTCCTCCCCAGACCCATCACTCCGTTGAGAAGCAGCTCGAGCTTCTCGATGATGTCGAAGACCAGATTAAAGAGAGCGAACGACAGATCAAAGCGGTTGTTCAAGAGACTCCGGCGATCCAGCTTCTCATGTCGCTTCCCGGTGTGGGGATGATCTTGGCCATCGTGATCGCTATGGAAGTCGGAGATGTGGCCAGGTTTTGCGGGCCCGATAGGCTGGCCAGTTATGCCGGCACAGTCCCGCGAGTTAAAGCAAGCGGGGGTAAGGTCTTCCTCGGCCGGGTGAGACCCGACGTCAATCGTTATCTCAAGTGGGCCTATATCGAGGCGGCTAACACCATCGTCCTCTTCCACAAGCGTTGGACCGGCCGCCACGTCATCAGCCTTTATATGAGACTTCGGGAAAAGAGAGGCCATGCCAAGGCTGTTCGTCGCCGTGGCCAGACATCTCGCCGAAGCGACCTACTGGGTCCTGAAAAAAGGAGAGTCCTATAGAGAAAGAAACTTAGGAAGGCCTGTTTTCGTCCACCCGGGAGCAAGCGCGATAGTTCGCATGAGCCGATGAGTCTCGTAAATTGGATGCGACACTCACCGGGGGAGATGCTCATGCCGTTAAGACGGCGCATACATGCATCTGACGAAACGGGCTAAGAGCTCTGGACGAAACGAGTGCCTTTAAAAAGGAGGCAAGATAAAGAAAGTAACTCCCCGTTGACGCAGCGCTTTCATACATGCGAACATCAGTTGACACGGCCGTGGCTAGAGCCCAATGTTCCTTCTCTTGTGCCTTCAGGACGTAATCCACATAGCCTATGGTTAAAAGAATGCCCAGCAGGGTTGTGGTCAGGTTTATGAACAATCCGCGCCAAGGAACCAAGATGGCCAAGACAAACGCGGCCGCAACCATGAGAGCAAGGGGCTTGATGAGTTTCTTCCATAAAGAATGGGGGAACATTTTTATGGGCATCCCTTGCCTCCTCCCACTGAGACTCCCTTGCCCCTCCGAGCGCCTATCTCTACGAGGCGCGATCATCCGCCTTCACCGGCGTAAAAAGAAGCATCCGAGTCCAACAAAAAGCAGAATGATCCCGATCCCAACGATAGGTTTATATGGAATGTATGCCACGCGGTCCTGCATAACCCACACATCCTTCATCTCGTTCTTCTTAAGCTCCTCCAACAACTCCTCAATCTTCGACAAGTCTCGTATCTGCTCTTCATCAAGTAGGGCTTTAAGCGGATACGCATCTTCTAATTCTTGCAGAATTTCCCTCTCTCTCTTTTCTCCTTTCAAGGCTGAGATATACTCGTCATACGAAAGGTCAGAAAATTTCTTTTTCCAGTAATTGTATGAATCTCGATTTGGTTCCATTTTAAAAAACGTCCTCGGACTAGCCGCGTAAGATCCCCGGACCAAAGGCGCACGTAGATATAGAATAAGATTACTTATTCTATCTCTGGGTATTGTTAGTTCATTAAGAATCCCAATTTCTTTGGAATTGAGTTTTCGCTCAACCTTCCTGATATGAAAGGCCAGCTTGATTTTTCCGTTTTCTTGAAAGAAATAGGTTGATAATGGCAGTCCAACACCGACCAGAATTATGAGCAGTCCGAGCCTTTTCTTGCCAGTCATCATACCCTCCTCGCCAACTCTAGCTAACTTTTATCCTAACAAAACAGGCACAACCTATGCAATCCACTTTTCCGCCGCCTCTGCTGGTCGATCTCGGGCCGAGTAAGGATTTGTGTCCAGAGGCGTGGTAATTTACGAGCGGATCGGCGCATAGATTTACGAGTTGGGCCAGCGGTCTTGGGCCGGCTTGAAGGTTCTCCGCAGGCCGGTGTTGTAGCATCCTTCTCTTTCATCTTCGAGACGGAGAGGAGAGAGGGATGGCGCAGAAGAGACTCACCCTCGACGAGGCGGACTTCATTATGAAGCTGGACGAAGTAGGATTTTCCAACTCGGAGATCGCCCGTAAGCTCGGGGTGACGGAAGGAGCGATTCGGTACCGGATCAAGCGTCAAGCTTCCAGGGAGCCCGACGGCGGACGAGTAAGCCCTCGGATCTCGATCCCTTCCGGGAGTGGATCGGAGCCTGGATCGCGGATTATGAGGACAGCCGGCGCCGGCCGACACTTCGGCTCCTGGAGCAGATGCTGAGGGAGCATCACGGCTACCGGCGCTCCTATGACGCCCTACGGCGCTATGTCCGGAAGCGCTTCCCGGAGTTCTGGAAGAAGGGGGCCCGGGTGAGGCTGGAGACGCCGCCCGGCAAGCTTCTGTTCGTCGACTGGAAGGAAGACATCCAGGTCCAGCTCGGCGCGGCGGGCGCCTGGGCGCTGGTGCAGGCGCTGTGCTTCGTGCTGGGCTTCAGCCGGAAGACCGTGGTCTGGTTTTCGTTCCATAAGGACCTTTCGAGCTTCCTCACGGGTCATCAGGCGGCGTTCCGCGAGTACGGAGGACTGCCGGAGGCCATCCGCCCCGACTGTCTCCGTTCGGCAGTCCGGGTCTGGCGCGGCGCGGCTTCGGCCTTGAACGAACGCTACCGCAAGTACCTCGAGCCTCTTGGCGTGATCGTGCTCCCGGCCAGGCCCGGGGCTCCCGAGGATAAGGGCAAGATCGAGAAGCGGATCCTGGATCTGTTCTCGCTGCTGGATCTTCGCCATCGCGTTTATCGGGATCTGGATGATCTCCAAGCCCGGGCTGGTATGGTGCTGGCGGAGTCGGAGAGCACTTGGCGTTCCGGCGCGACGGGCTTCTCGGTCGTCCGGAGCTTCGAGTACGAGACGGCCTATCTCCGGCCGCTGCCGGCGCACTTTCCGGCGCTTCCGGTCAAGGAGTCGCGGACCCGGGCCCGCCGAGACGGCACGGTCTTCTTTGACGGCAACTGGTACCAAGTCCCGGGTCTGTACCGTGACCGGGCGGTTCTCTGCCGGCACACGGGCCACGAGATCCTCATCGATCACGAGGGCGCGGAGATCGGCCGGTTCGCAGCTCTGCCCCAAGCCCGGGGCATGGTCCGCCTCTCTGTCCAGGCGCTCGAGGACCCCGCCGTCCATCTGAGCGAGAGGGTCAGGATGTGGGGCCTCGAAGTAGCCCGGCGCCAGGTCCAGATCTATCACGAGGTGAGCCGATGAAGCTTCAGGCGATCGAGCGGAACATGGAGATGCTGAAGCTGGTGCATACCCGGGGCTGTGTGGCCGAGCTTCTCGAGGAGGCCTCGCGGGAGAAGCGCGGCCCCTTGGAGTTTTTCGACAGGCTCCTGGCGATGGAGGTGGAAGCCAGGGAAGAGCGACGCATCGCCGCCTCGCTCAAGGTCTCGGGCCTGCCGCGGGGGATGCGCCTCGAGTCGTTCGACTATCTCTTCCAGCCGGCAGTCGAGAAGGCCCGAGTGGAGTTCCTGGGGACGAGCGACTATATCCGGCGGGCGGAGAACGTCCTGCTGTTCGGGCCGCCGGGCGTGCGCAAGTCGCATCTGGCGGTCGGGCTGGGCGTCCGGGCCGTCGAGCACGGCTTCAGCGTCATCTACTACACCGTCGAGGAACTTCTCCAGCAGCTGAAGCGCCGAGCCGAGATCCCCGTGGCCAAGCAGCGGGGTCGGGCCTATGTTAAGTGCAGCCTGGTCGTGGTCGACGAGCTCGGCTATCAGACGCTCGACCGGACGGAAACGCATCTGTTCTTCCAGTTCATCTCGGTCCGGTACATGAAGGGCTCGACGATCATCACCTCGAACCGCTCGGTCAAGGACTGGGTCCAGATCTTCGCCGGTGACGAGATGGCCGCGACCGCCATCCTGGACCGCCTCTTCCACAAGGCCCACATCTTCAACATCGACGGGCACAGCTACCGGCTGAAGGACTTCAACCAGGCTTTGAAGGGAGCGCCCCTGGAATGAGCTGGTTCCAGTGCCCCCAAGGCCTCGTAAAAGTAAGCGCCGATTTACCTCGTAAATCTACACGCCGATTGACAATACTTTAATAAAAAAAGAATGATGGTAAGTGACTGTCCCGCCTGATGTTACGGCGACTCGGCAGGGTCAGTCATGGAGTTATTAATGATCAGAGGCAGGGGCCTGGGAGTAGCGGGCTGGGAACGGGAGTGCGTGCCCCATAGGCGGATTCAACACCGCCTCGATTACCGCCCGTTTCTTGCTATCGGATTCTCTCCACACACAGTTCCCCGCTCGGATCGCGTTCCCAAGTTCCGGCAGGATGGTCAGCTGAAACCAGCAGTATTGTTTTCCTATTGCTCTTTGCTGACTAGTATTACCTCAAACTCAAGAAGAACCCTATTAGCATCAAAAGAATTGCGAGGATTGGTAAGTCCCCTACTACCCTGCGACGCCACTTAGCACGGTTTTCCATGAGCTTCCAGAACACAGGGTCCTTTTGCATCCTGTTAACAATCTCAAGTTCTTTCGCTCTGGCTTCGAAATCAAACAGCTTCTTTCCTCCCGTCAGTTTATAGAAGAATCTCTGCTCCGGAGGCAGTCCTTTCCAATCGCTGACATACTTTCCCCAAAACACGTTGACGCTCAGCAGGATTGATCCAGCAGTTAAGCAGAGTAGTCCTATGTTCTGACGCAATTACTTTTCCTTATTATGCGTCAGCAGTGCTACCGCAACTGGCATTTCGTCTTTTGCCAGTTCTATTAGAGGATTACCTATTCCTTCTTTTCTATTACCTTCTCTCATCTTCACCAAGAGAAGTTGGCACATAGTTTTTGCCTTCCCGTCTGGCATTTCGCCAATTATTTTTTCGATATACTTGGTCTCCGATACAGGATAGAACAGTTGTATTAGCAGAGTGGTAAGATCATCTTCCATCTTCTTGATCTCGCCAATACTAACCAGTATACGTCTTGTCTCGCCGACACTCATTCCGCTCAACTTTTCTATCGAAGCCTGTATTTCATTCGTGGCCTTCTCTCTATATTCGTAAAACTGGCTCTTCTCGAAATCTAGCCGGGCCTTTTCTTCTCCCATCTTTGAAAATGATTTTATTTTGTCCGGGTCATAAACTGAGAGAAGGGCGCAAGCGCGGTCAAAATCTCCTTTAAGGTTTCCGATCTTAGACCTCTGATGAAAGTAAATGACAATAAGGCCGATAAGATAGAGGATCGGAAAGACGATATTACCGAGTATGACTGATAAACTCATCTAGCTACCTCCCCTAATGAGAATCCCACGCCTCCCGAAACGTCTATCTAAGTGAGTCACGATTAATGACCGATCCACTCTATTCCATAACCTCCGGTGTCCACTGCATGATCGGCTTCATCGCCAAATAACGTGCTTCACCTCTCAGGTCTGGCCTATGCGCGTTATCAGTAAGCAATTCAAAAGCCCCTTTTGGGCAAAGCATAAAGCAGAACCTAGGCATCATTCTAGAAAACAATCGCGCATACCCCTTGAGGTGCTTCTTGTTCCAAAACATCAACACCTCTGTGTCCTCGCTAAGCGACTTTGCCTTCATTGCTTCGCAAAGGTTCTTAAAGTCGAGCTTGTGGCAAATGAACCCTTCAACTTGCTGTGGCATCTTTGAACATTCGAACGTAACTGCCGCGTACGGCATGGTCCTGTTCGGGGCGTGGACTCTGCCGCTCTTAATCTCTGCCATCGGTGTACAGTCCTTTACTCTACACGCATCTCCCTCTATTACTTGCCAGTCGATATCTCTAAGCATTGTTGTTTGACCAGCCATTTCAATCCTCCCTTGTGAGGCTTCGACGCCTCTTCGAGCATCTATTTCTACGAGGCGTGATCCTAAAGAAGAGAAAGCGGGTCTTGGTGAACTAGCTGATCTGCGTGCTTGCCTTTGCTTTTAAGATCTCCTCGGCTTCCTTCAGGCCCGGCGCGAGAATACGCAACCGATCATTCCCGTCATTGTCTACAACTGATAAAATCCTCTGCACTGCCATTCGCGCGTTATCTGGCGTGAACTGATTTCGCGTGATGGTATCAATGAGGTCTTGTTTAGATAATCTCCGCGGATGATAGTGAGCCAAAGCCAAGAGCGCTACGTCTCTTGCAGTCTTCTTTCTGAGGTGGAAATAGACGCGGCCATCAATTTCTTCTATAGAGGGATACTTCTTAGCAGTCAGAGAATCAACTAGTGCTTTTGCCTCTTCGGTATGCATGACGCCCTTTTGGGAAAGGCGCATCAACTCAGCAAGAACCCACGAGCATGTAGGCACTGCGACACCAGCGTCCATTTCGTTCGGATCAATGTCCCCGGGATCATGTCGGCCTCCACGGTTACTTGCAATATCATAAATGAACCGGCAGGCTCGGGGGGTCAAGACTCTAATACTGTCGTCGTACGTTCCACGAGGTAGGTTCTCTAGCCCATTAATGATCGTATCCGCACTAAATCCTCTTCCTGAGGGCAGGGTGTTTCCTACATGAATACATAGGGCCTTCAATACGGCCTCGACAAACTTCCCTACTTTAAAGAGACAGTTTTCCCACCTGCCAGCCTGGAACTCACTAACAAGAATGGTATAGTGGCGAAACGCGGCCGAAATGTTTTTCTTGGGAAAATGGGGAACTAGGAGCTCTTGTATACGTATCTTAGCCATTGGCCTTAGGGAATATCTTTTTCCAATTTGGCCGCAGGAAGTAGACGCCCTTTTTCTTGGAATTGACCCAATCGTTTTCTATTGCCCGCCCAGGGTAACTGGGATGAAACGCCATGCCCAATAGGGTGGCCGACTTCATTTTGCTCCACTGTTTTTCAATGTCCTTGGAAGCGACCTCCGCCTTTTCATCACCCTTTGCGAGGTAGCTAAGAAGAAGGGCGAACTTTGCTGGACCGCCCATTCCTTTGGCGTAACTCTTGATGAACGCTCGTATCGGCTTGCCAAAATCGGGACTCAGTTCCTTCGGTTTCTGATCATGGGGTACATTTCTTTTTGTTGAGCGGTGCGCTGGCGCCGAGTCCTCCACGCTCTTGAGACACTTATCAGCAAGAGCCTTGATCTGCTGGAGATAAGATACAAACTCGTCTTTATCCATATATTCACTTCCTCCTAACAAATACGTTTCGTCCGCCTTCCTTTAGTAACACGAGTGGACCTCGACGTGTTGAAAGTCCCTTAAGGGCCATATCAACAGCCTGTCTGCTCCAATGGTAACCATTCTTGGTAAGAGCATCCCAGACTTCACCGAGTTTTCTTTTTTCGCTGAAAAATCCCTTGGAAATAAGGAAGCGTACTCCCCCCGTGGCTCCACTATAGCTCTCCGCTTTCTTATCGGGATTCGGCTTCGCTTTCCTAACGAATACTGCGTCTTCAAGACGAGCTATCCGCGCCTCAAGAGCCTTTATTGCTTCGTCTGACATCCCCAGGCACCTCCTTAGAGATGAACTATTGATGAAAGCGTACTGCTAACTTATTGTTAATTCAAGCCTTTTTTGGCTCTCCCCGCCCGTATGCTGGTAGAACAGAGGCAGGGCTGGTATTAGGGGTGGTTCGCCAATAGCCAGCCTCGGCGCTGGCGGCATGTAGTTAACGAATTATCTCACCCATCATGGACATTATTTCTTCAGAATATATGCCAAAAAGGAACTCTTCAATTTCCCGGTCGGTCAGGTTGGCACTCTCAGGGTCGTTTCTCGTCTTGACCCAAGCAGCACGGTAAGTTTCCGTCTTTTTAAATAGCTCGAATTGGGCTTTGCGAAATTTGTTGAACGCCCGCCTGCTACCCCGCCATTCCTTTATAATCTCCCCCTTGCTAACCCAGAGTATCCAATAGCTCGAATATTCGGAGGCATACCCCATCATCACTCGCTTAACTAATTTGCCCGTTGGCACAATGATGTGGCCGCTAAACCATTCGGCAAAGACTTCACGTTGTCCTGGGAATATTTCACTCAGGACGGAACGCCACCTATTCTCTTCCGGCCCCTCCATTGAGGCGAGAATTCGAATATCGGTAATGACAAGTTTCTTATTCTTGAACTCCCAAGATGCAACATATCCGCGCCATAAGCCGGTCGAATGAATCCGAGATCTCGGGCGGCTGTCGGGATGCTGTTCGAGGTAACGCTCAAGAGGATTAGTTTGGATTTTGTACTTCTTTCCCTCGTGAGTTAGTATGTCGCCTTGCTGCGCAGTCCCAAAAACGAACTGACCGCAGATCCCCACGAATAACAGAAGTGTGAGTAGAATGCGCCGCACGTTACTCCTCCCTTTATTGAGCTAAGGAACTACCTAGCCTTGCCATCCTTCCTGGCCACCAATGGGATTAGTGCAAGCCTTGGCCGATTCCTTTCCTTATCCCACGAAATCGTGATGGTGTATTGCTTCAACGTAGTCCTGACATAGCGGTTTTGCTTCGCCGTCCTGTAAAGTGTCAGCTGCGCTTGAAGTTCATCTCCCGGCTCATATAGATCGGGTCGGGTAGATTTGGGTGTGATCTTCACTATCTTGCCTTCGGCAATCAACTTCGTTATCTCCGCCAGTGAATAAAGCCGGTATCCCAGCCCTGGCTCCCTCTTAATTCGATAGCCATACTTCCTCAGCTGGATCGGAGTGAAGAGCTCTTCGTCTTCGAAGAATACATTAGGGAACGGCGGATAGTCATTCTCCTTCTTTTCGGTCATGCTTTCCTCCCGGCTAACTCTGATCCTAACAAAACCGGCCCGGCCATTACAATCAGACCCCTTTTCCGCCCCCTCCGCTCGCCTCAGCGACGTGATCTCCCGCCTAACCATATCCTAAGACTGGTTTAGAATCGTTCGCCTCGTATACGCGATCCTGCGAAAGCCGACGCCTCCTCCTCCGTCGCGCCTGCGGCGCTCCGTCGTCCTCGGCATCGACTTTCTCCGGACGACAGTGCAAGAACAGACGCTTCTTCTGGCCTGATCAGATTCTTTTTCACTGCCCGCTTCGGGCAGTCATCCGCCGCTTCGGCGGATGTGCCATCCTCTCCCGGCATGGACGTTTCTTATCCGTCCTGCCCGAGTTAATATCTATTTAATATATTACCCTCCCTGCATCTCATTGACTATGAACACGCTTACAGTGATTTGACTCAGTAAGAATGAAAAGTCAGAGCCAAAAACTCAGTAAAAACGAAAAGTCGCTTGATCGGTCTGCTAATCCGATAGAATCGTGATTAGTGTGACTGAGCCGCTCGAACCTTTTCCTGGCGGAAGTGACTCATGAGAAGACGTTTGATCTCTTTCTTGCTGGCCTTCAGGACCCAGATCCGCTCCTGTCCCACGCCCCCACGAAGCCGCTCGGTCGTCTTGTCGCGTCGCCAGTCCACGGCGGTCGTGATCTCAGAAAGATACTTCTCGATGTACTCGGGCTGGAACTTGACGGGCGTCTCAGAATAGCCGAGCACCCGGCAAGCCACCGGGTAGGTCAGCCACCAGCCTCCCCTCCTGAGCACAAAAGGAAGACCCTGGCGGTATAACAGCTGAGCCCCTTTGGACATTTTATATGCAATCTTTGCGATCTCAAGGAGCCGATGGTAGGACTGGTTGTTCAGGATGAGTTCGGAGAATCTAGGTGCCAATCGGCCCGAGAAGATCAGATCCTCCCTGCCACTTTCTTTTCCGGGTCGTCCACGGCGCTTCACTATCTGCACGTCCCAGTCCATGATAAACTGCGTTCCTCGGATGGTAACGACCTTCTTCCAACCCTTCTTCTTATCCTTCTCCTCCCAAACGTGATACTGACTCAACGTCCAATTCAGCAAGCATGCGAAGGCTTGGATCAATTCTGAGAAGCTGACCTTGCGTCCGGTGGCCTTTCTGACCTCAGACATAGAGAGCTCGAACTTCAGGATGTGCTCCTCCCCCCCCGGCGAAATGATCACCTTGTCGGCGATGTGCCGTTTTGGGTTCCTTATAATCGGATTTAGTAGGGCTTCCAGGAACCAGATCGCCGTCAACGGCAGTGCCTGAGGATTCACGTTGCCCGTTTCCGGGTTAACCGGCAAGTGAGCCCAGTGGAGGGACTGGTCCTTCAAGAGCGGCCTGTTCTCCCTCTCCTCTTTAAGACGTCGCTCCTCCTCCTGTAATCTCACTAATTGCCGCGTGTACCAGGAGAGGATGTCCAGCGGTTTGCTGCCAGGAGTCGGCCGGGATAGCCACATTTGAATGTAGCCCCAGTAGGCCTTGTCCTCTAATGCTTCCTCGGTCAGGTAGGGCCAAAGTTGAATTGCCCTTCCCTTACTTACGTCGATCATCCTACGCTCCTGCCGGGCACAAACTAGGGTCATACACCCTGATTAGTCGCCCGAGAGATTGGATGTGGAGTGTCAGGTCAAGATGCCTGATCACATTTAGATAAGCTAATAGTTTGGGACCCCACTGTTTTTCCCGTCTTTCCCTGGCAAGTCAGCAGATTACGGTCGTCTGCTGGCACACCGTTCGTCAGACCTAAGCGAGATTGGGCACAATTGCCGGCTCATTAGACGAACTGCTCTTTGACAACAGAGGCGCTTCCCCCACCGAGGCGGCCAGGTTGCTCATCCCATTCTCTTGTTGCATAATCATGGTTAGGGCGAAACGTAATGAAGATAGCCGAACACAGGGCATCCTCAGTAAGGGTCCGTTTCCCTTATCGGCTGAGTGGCAACGGACCTGCGCGGACGTCGAGAAGGCCATCGGCTAAGCGGACTGGCTTCATGGGGTTCACCGGCTCGACATGAAACGAACTGCCGCCGCTCTCTCGATCCTTTTCTGCCTGGGAGGGGTGCAAGCTCAGGAAACCGAAACCTACGTATTGCGCCAGGCCGTCTCGAATCGCGAGACGATCGTCTACACGCGCGTCATCCGCTTCGACGACCAGAAGCATCTGTTCCACGTTCGGGACTACTACGAGGACGGACAAATCCAGATGGACGCCTTCTACTCCTCCTTCGACAAACTGGTGAAGGAGGACTATCAGTGCAACTACCGCTCGAACACCAAGGAAGGGCCGTATAAGGAATGGCACAGGAACGGGCGCGCGAGATTCAAGGGCCATTTCACGCGGGGAAGGCTGAACGGCGCGAGCACCGACTGGTACGAGAGCGGGCGGAAGGAGGCGGAGCAGAACTGGCTCAGCGGACAGTTGCACGGCCGGGTCAGATATTGGTCCGAGAAAGGAGACCTGCAGTTCGATTCGACGTTCGAGCACGGCATGAACCAGCATCGCAGGAACGTCAGCTATCGATACCTGTCCTACCTCCCCAAGGGCTATGAGGCGGACGCCGTCAGGAAGTGGCCGCTCGTAATCTACCTGCACGGAGGTTCGGATAGAGGGACCGATCTGAAGAAGCTGTACTCATCCGGGATCCCCGATCAGGTGTACAGGGGACGGGAGTTCCAGTTCATCATGCTCGCCCCGCAATGTCCCGAGCATCTCAGGTGGTCGACCGATGACTGGTTCGGGAACTTCTACAAGGAAGTGACCGCCCGGTACAGGATCGACGCCGACAGGGTCTATCTGACCGGGCCGAGCCTGGGCGGTTCGGGCACCTGGTACATCGCCGCCCGTTATCCCGAGGCGTTCGCGGCCATCGCGCCGATCAGCGGCTTCACGAGCCATCTCGATTACATCGACAAGAACATCGACAAGCTGCTCGACATGCCTGTCTGGGCCTTCCACGGGAAGCTGGATACGGTCGTGCCTTTCGAAGAAACGGAGCGGATTGTCAGGAGGCTGGAGGGGAAGAATCAGAACCTGAGATTTTCTGCCGAACCGGATCTCGGCCACTGGATCCACTGGCAGGTCTATCCGGGCCAGGAGATCTACGACTGGCTCCTGCGCTACGACAGAAGATCGAGAAAGTGACGGCCCTTGCGCCAGTAAGCCAGACCGGGCAAGAAGCGGATGGTTGCCGGGGGGCTGATCGGTCTACCGCCTCTCGGACAGTTCCTGAAGATTATTCCTGATCCACGTATCGGCTTGCGCGGCAATGGCGCTCAATTTATCCATGAGCGCAATGACTTCATTGATATAGAGCTTGTTCTTCTCTGAATACGTACGATGGTTTTCCAGTTTTTCCTTGTCCCCGTTTAATGTGGTCTGATAGAGATCCCTCATCGCTTCAATTTGCCCGCGGGGAGGCATCCTTTTCCTGGCCAAATAGCCAAGCGTTCCCGCTATAAGATCATCATCGAGGTCGAGACTATCCATGATGTCCGATAAGAACTCATCCTTGTCAAGCGGCTCCATGCGGGGCCATGTTATTTTTTCCAGCTGCACCAATAGGCTTCGGGGATCCGCAGCCGTAATTGAGCTCATTCCCGTCTCTCCATTCATGGCTCATCCGGTCGCGCGGACCGCGACCGGACTCCGGCGATCTCGCCGGGAGATCCCGGCGCTAGTTGCCCCGGCTCGGCAGCCGCCAGAACCGCCCGGCGTCGGTCGTGTGGATCGCCTCGCCAGTGTCCGGCTTCCACTCCGCGCCCGCCGGCTCGAGGCAGATCCGCAGGGTGACCGGCTTCGACTCGTAGCCGAATTCGCTGGCCGCGGGCGAGCTGAAGCGGTAGAGGTTCTTGCTCATGTAATGCAGGTACTCTGCCGGGTCGTTCGGCTGCCCGTTCCAGTTGGTCTCCTTGTTGAGGACGATCTTCTCGTTCCGGACGATGGCTTCGCGCACCTCGGCGATGCTCAGAAGGTCGCCCCGCTCGTTCCGCCAGTAGGCTTCGAACGATGGGTCCATGTAGAGCCACTTGCCCTGGCTCGGCGCATAGACGATGTTGATCACGTGGCAGTCGGGATCGTCCGCGTACTTCGGCAGGCAGGTGATATGGCGGCCACGACTGCCTCGCCCTTCTCCTCTCTCTCCTCGGCCTGAGTAGCCCGACCGCGACGCGCCGTCGGCGCCGCCTAGCTCCCCTTCGACTTGAAGACCGTCCAGGGCCGGGCCGGGCGGCTCTTGAGGTAGCCCTTCAGGTAGTCGTACTGGCGGTGGGCCTTGAGGAACGCCTCGGCGTCGAAGGGGATATCACAGGAGCTCCCCCACTTCCCCCAGAAGGTCATGGCCAGGGCCATCTTGGCGTCCACGACCTTGCCGTCCAGCGCGCCGCCCGGGTAATAGGGCTTGACCCAGCTGTCCGCGGCCGGCCCGGCCGGGTCGGGATCGAGCTCCCAATGCCCGCAGATCGTCCGCGCCCCGGGCTGCTCCTTTCCCAGGTAGACATCGTAATGGTCGGCCAGCATCAGCTTGGCTCGCTCGGCGTCGACCTTCCCCGTCCACTGGTCGAACAGGTCGAGCCAGCGTACGCGGCGGGCGATGTCGGCCCGCTTGATGTTGTCGAAATCCGCCTCCGTCTCGTCGCGCAGGAGCGGGATGTTCTCGGTGATGTTCGACCCGGCGTAGAAGCCGTCACGCGTCCGCTCGATCGAATGGTGCTTGAGGCCGAGCTCGAGCCTGGCGATCTCGTTCGTCCGCGCGTCGCCGAGGAGCCAGGTGTTGGCGTAGCCGCCGTTGTTGCCCTCGATGAGGACCTTCATGAACTCGTCGAGGCTCGGGGCATACTGCATGGCCTTGCGGATGCGGACGAACTCCGGCAGGCCGTCCGGGTCGAAGCCACGGAAATAGTCGATGGTCGTCTCCGCGCCGACGATCCCCGACGAGCAGACGAAGAAGTCCGTGCCGCTGTGGATCGCGGCCGGGTAAGCCTGCATCAGCATGCGGAAGCCCTTTTCGGGGACGAGGTCGATGACGATGTTCGCCCGGTCCGTGACGTAGGAGGTCCAGGTATTGTGGGCCAGGACGAGGCGCCCGTCGGCCGTGGCCTTGCCTGTGGCGATGAAGGAGCTGCAGCCGCCCCCCTTCTGGGGCGCCGCCGTGCTCTTCTGGGACCAGGGATACCAGTAGCTGAAGATCTCGGAGGAGGCGTTGAGCAGGACGATATCGCCGTAGGTCACGTCGACCCCGGCCTTTCGCGCCCCGGCCACGATGCCGTCCATCTCTTCGCGGAATTCGGAGTCGATCCTGGGCGCGAACAGCTTGAGCGTCGCATCGACGAAGTACGACCAATCCTTGGCCGTGTCCCACCAGGTCACGCGCTTCTCGACCCGCAGGCTCTCCTCGATCTCCCTGGCCAGGAGGTAGCCGTGCTGGAAGCCGCGGGCGAAGGGCCGGCCCTCGATGTGGATGCAGACCCAGCCGTTCGCCTCCTCGCGGGAGGCCTTGGCCAGCCAGGCCCGCTCCTCGGTCGTCAGGTCGGCGGCGCGGGCCAGGCCGGCGCCGGCGCAAACGGCGAGCAAGATGATCGCGATCGTCTTGGGCATGCGCATCGGTATCCTCCTTTTGGTGCCTTAGGAAGCCGATGATATGCCCGGCCGCGAGCCGGCGTCAAATCCGCAGCCGCCGGGATACGGTCCGACGTTGGCCGTCGTCGGACATCCCGATAACGTCAACGGGCGGCCCTGATCCCCTGACGGCCGGGGTGATATGGATGATATAATGGACGAGAGGGCAAAATGAGAAGATACGCCGCCTGGTTGCTGCCGGTCCTGATTTTCGTCGCTTTGGGCGCCGCCTGGGGCCAGGACGCCAAGGGCCTTGTCGCCGCGAAGTACGCCGCGCCGCTGAAAAAGATCTTCGACTACCAGGCCGTGTTCGCCCCGCTCGACCCGGCCCTGGCCAAGGTCTATCCGGTGGCCATCGTCGAGAACAAGACGTTCTATGTCTTCGAGCCGGTCCCCGGCGAGAAAGCCTACCGCCTGGCGGCGAGCGCCCCGGATGCCTACGGCGTCCCGGCCGGCGTCCGGGCGGCCATGCCCCTGGGATTCTGGGAGGACCGCATGGCCTGCGTCGTGACCCCCGACGTCTTCGACCGGCCCGAAGGCTATGTCATCATCTTCCATGAATTCGTCCACTGCGCCCAGTGGGAGGGCGGCGAGCGGGAGTTCAAACAGGGCCTCTCGATCTATCAAAAGGCGATGAGCAAGAAGGATTATATGTGGGAGCTCCAATACCCGTTCCCCTATGCGAAACCGGCGTTCGTCGACACCTATCGCGCGCTCCTCGAGGCCTGGGAGAGCGGCGACACGGCGGCGGCCGCCTCACTGAGGGCGGACCTCGCCAAGATCCTCACCCCCGAGGAATGGGAGTACATGACTTGGCAGGAGTGGAAAGAGGGGCTGGCCCGGAACCTCGAGAACCGCATGCGCTACGCCGCCGGCCTACCTGAAAACGGCGGCGGGGCGAATCCGCCATACGACCGGGTCACCTTCTATGTCGGCGGGGACAAGTTCATCCGCTTCCTCGGGAAGGTCGAGCGGGGGGCCGCCGGCGACCTCGGGGCGCTCTATCGGAAGATCAAGGCCAAGCCGGACCGCCGACCGTTACCCTCGCAAATCCCCATTTAGGGGGATTCCCCGGGCCCCGGCCCGTGCGAGAATGACGGCGTCATGCGTCCTGGAGCTGAAGCCCCCGGCGGCGGAAAAAGCCGGCCACAACATTTAGGGCAGCCCGCAGCCGGGAGCCCATTTTGTGGCGCCGGCAAGTCAATCCGGAACATATTGATAACAAACGACTTGACAGACACGCCAAGATTTGAAATAGTCAAGGTCATGAAAAAGATCAGCGGGGCTTCGTGAAAGGGATGGGCAGATAGCTGACGATCATCATCGCGGTCTTTTTCTGTTCCCTCGTGATCTCCGTGTATTTCCTGTGCTTGCTGGCCGACGGCCGCAAGCTCGAGGAACGGCTCCTCCGCGCCAGGGTCCCGTCCGGCGCCGATGAGGGCGAGCGCGAACTCCCGCTCATCGCCGCCGAGTACGCCGCGTGGACCGCGCATCCGCTCAGCGGAAGCAAAACCCCGGCCTCCCTTGGGCTGACCGATGCCCGGGGATCCGGCACGGACGGGGCCTTCAGCTGATCTTGCCGGCGGGACGGGGATCGCCCCGGCGCGTCCCGGCCGCGGTCGCTGTTTCCCCAAGTCCCGCCCCTCGCCCGACAAATATCGAGATGAGAACCGCGCCGCTTCGTGCCCGCCGCCTTGATTTCGCCAGGGCCGAATGGTATTTTGGAAGCCAAGTCCCCGCGAGAACCATGAAAAGCAGAGCTTTGGTGGTGTTCATCCTTGCCTTGCTGGCCGTCGGCCGGCCGGCCGGGCAGGCGTCCGCCCAGGTCAAGGACCAGGCGGCCCACGAGTACGTCGTCCGGGCCATCACCCTGGCCGTCACGGTCCAGGATTCCAAGGGCCGTTACGTCAACAACCTGGCCGAAAAAGACTTCACGATCTTCGAGAACAACAAGAAGAAGCCGATCACCTACTTCATGCACGACTTCGCGGCCCCCCTCAGCCTGACCGTCCTCCTCGACGTCAGCGGCAGCATGGCCCTGGAGAACAAGCTGGCCGACTGCAAGGTCGTGCTCCGCGACCTGGCCGCCCGGCTCCTCCGGCCCCGCGACGAGATCGGCCTCCTCCTCTTCGCCGACGGCGAGGTCGAGGTGGCGGCCAAGCACGCGACGGACAAGACGCAGTTCCTGGCCGAGCTCGACAAGGCCGCGGCCTACGGCCAGACCGCGCTCAACGACGCCGTGGCCGTTTCGCCTGAGTACGCGACCCGGGCCGCGAACGAAAAGAGGGCCCTCCTGCTGATCACCGACGGCATCGAGAACGACAGTCAATCGACGCCCGAGCAGGCCCTGGAGATCGCCCGCCGGGTCGACGTCCCCATCTACGTCATCGGCTACAAGATCCCCCGGAACGAGCAGCTCGCCGCCCACAAGCGGGCGGCCGGACTGACCTCGGCCGGCATCGTGGCCACCTTGGAGAAGTTCTCCCAGGCCACGGGCGGCAAAGCCTGGTTCCTGAACGAGCCGACCGACCTCGCCGACGTGGTCCAGGAGATCCGGAACGAGCAGGCCCACCAGTACATGATCGGCTACACCTCCTACCAGGACACGGCCGACCTGTACCGCTGGATCCGGGTGCAGGCCTCCAATTACAAATACAAGATCCGCACCCGCCAGGGCTATTGACGCCCCCCTCCGGAAAATCGGGGGAACCGCGGGTTTCACCGTTAAGGGGCATTTTGCTCCTGGAGCCCTTTATTTTTTCCATGAAAGGGCTTAATATTGTCGCATGCGGGGTGTGGGAGCGCCGGCGGCGTCCTGCCGCCCGCCAAAACTCATTTTGCAGGAGGTTCTCATGAAGGACAGGAGACTTATCTTTCTCGCCGGTTTCGTGCTCCTGGCGGCCCTCATCACCGGGCCGGCCTGCGCGACGAAGAAGTTCGTCAAGACCGAGAACGCCACTCTGGACCAGAAGATCGCCCAGGTCTCGACCGAGGTCGAAGCGAGCCAGAAGCGCCTCTCGGACCATGACGAGAAGCTGGCCACGATCGGCTCGCTCATCAGCCAGCACGACAACCAGTTCAAGACCGTCGAGGGCGAGATCGGCGAGGTCAAGACGCTCATCAAGGGCAACCTCGTCATGACGGCCACGCTAAAGAACTCCGACGCCAAGTTCGCGTTCGACAGCGCGGCGCTCAACGACGCGGCCAAGGGCGTCCTCGATGCCTTCGTCCAGAAGCTCGTCACCGAGAACAAGGGCGTCTACATCGAGATCCAGGGGCACACCGACAACACGGGCTCCGACGAGATCAACCAGGCGCTCGGCCAGAAGCGGGCCGAAGCGGTGCTGATGTACCTGTACAAGCAGTACAAGATCCCGATGCACCGCATGTCCGCCGTCAGCCTGGGCAGCTCCATGCCCATCGCCGACAACGGCACGCGGGAAGGCCGGAGCCAGAACCGGCGTGTCGAGATCCTCGTTTACGAATAAGAGCCCGAAGCGCTGACATCACGGTCCCGGGGCGGGGCCGGCTCCGGCCCTGCCCCGGCGATCATCTCGCCGTGACCCTGGCGGCGATCCCCTCCCGATCGGAGGCCCCGACCGCAACCACCTCGTAGGTGTAGGCCTGCGCGCGGTCGATCCTGCGGTGGAGGTAGCGGTAGACGGTGTTGCCCGCGGCCTTGGTCACCTCGGCGACGAGGGACCGCCCCCCTTCCGTGATCCGGTAGATCCGGTATTTCGTCACGCCCGAATTCCTGGAGTTGTCCGCCCAGGTCAGCACGTTGACGTATTCCCGCAGCAGAAGGCTGCGGTTGATCATCCGCGAGGCCTTGAGGTTGACCGGGGGGAAGATGTTGGCCAGGATCACGTTGACGCTCGCGCTCCCGGTCAGGCCGAGCCCGTCGTAGGCCACGGCCCGGACCGTCAGCGCCCCGTTCGAGAACTGGGTCGTATCGAGGGAGAAAGAGTACGGCGCCGAGGTCAGCGTCTGGACCAGAGTGGAGTCGCCGTAGAGCTCGACCCGCTCGATGCCGTGGTCGTCGTCCGCCGTCACCTCGACTCCGACCGTCCCGTAAACGGTCGCCCCCGCCGCCAGGTTGGTGATGGACGCCGTCGGCGGGGCGTCGCTGCCGCTGATGATCGCGCTCATCGGCGTCGTCGTCCCCGTGATGCCCGAGACGACCATCGACGTCGCGGCGCCGTCGTAGCGCGACGAGTTCGGCGCGGTCAGCGGGCCGAAGGTCATGCCGGCCTTGTAATAATCCCCGGCGTCAGCGGAAGACGCCCAGGTCTCGATCTCCTCGAGGCCGTCGGCCTCCATCAGGCGGACGAGCTTGTGCGCCGCGTAGGAATTGTCGTAGAGGAAGTCGGTGTTATAGGAGTTCAGGCGGGAATCGATGTGCCAGATGACGAGGCCGTCCGAGCCGGTGAAGAGGTTCGTGTCGTTGCCGGCGCGGTCCCGGTTCTGGACCATGAAGTATTCGCCGTAGATGCCGCCCGTGGCCCCGGGCATGAACAGGGCGGCGTCGGGATAGAGCCCCGAGGCCCGCAGTGTGACCGTCTGCGACCCGGACGAGACGACGGTCGGCGTGAGCCAGTCGAACATGAACTTGGTGAAGCAGTTGTGGTCGCCCGTGCCGTCCATGATGTCCAGGCCGCCGACGCCGCCGCGCGGGCCGACGGCGTCGTCATAGTCGTAGAGGTCCGGGGCGCCCAGGGCGTGGCCCGTCTCGTGGACGATCGTGGACGGGCTGAACGAGCCGCTCGGATAGTCGTACAGCTCCCACTGCCAGGAGTAGTTCGTCAGCCGCTTGCCGTCGAGGCGGTAGGCCGAGTCGCCGAACCAGGTGTAGTAGCCCCACCAGAACTCGGCCCAATCCTCGTGCGGGCCGGCCCAGAAGACGCAGAAATAATCGATGGTGCCGTCGCCGTCGTTATCGTACTGCGAGAAGTCGTGGCCCTGGGCCTCGTAGTAGTTCAGGGCTTCCTCGATCAAGTTCTGCCGCCCGGCATCGGTCTCGGCGACGGTGCTCCGGGCGTAGGTGGTCTGGTACCAGCCGAGGACGTCGCCCGTGATGGTCAGCTGGTCGTACGAGGAGCGCTGGTAGAAGTTCTTCAGGCTGTCGAAGGGCGCGCTCCCGGAGCCTGACCCGAACAGCCGCGACTCGAAGGTGGCGACGGGGGTCGTCCCCGCATAATCAGAAAAGGAGATGAGCAGGGCCAGGATCTTGACCGTCCCCGTCGTCGGCATGCCCCGCCAGGCCGGGGGCGGGGCGAGAACGGAGCCAGCGGCGGGAACGGCCGCGGCGGCGCCCCGGCCGCCCGCCAGCCGGGCCAGCTTGGCGTTCAGCCGCTCCCGGACCTGCTGGGGTATCTTGTTGTTGCCGAGGGCCTTGGCCCGGGCGATCCGCGCCGGCAGCGTGCCGTCCAGCTTGTAGCGCGCGATCTGCTCCTTGGTCGGCGGCTCGAGCGCCAGGACCGGCAGGATACCCGATATGAACAACGCGGCGGCCAGCGCGGCGATGGCGCGCGGCTTGAATGATCTGGTCATCGGCTTGCTCCCTTCCCGCTCACTATAGGCCCACCCTCCCGGCCGAGTCAAACCCCGGGACGGGCGCGTCGCCAAAGCCGGCCCGATCTCAGCGGACGCCGAAGTTGACGCCCGTCCGCTCCTCGCTGCGGTCCGTGGCCGGGGCCGGCTCGGGCGACAGGGCGGAGATCTCGGCCCTCAGCTCCGGGGTCATCGGGATGTCGGCGGCGGCCAGCAGGGGCGCCAGCTGGGCCGTATCACGGGCGCCGACGAGCGGGGCCGTGACCGCGGGATGGGAAGCCGCCCAGGCCACCGCCAGGGAAGCCGGGTGGAAGCCGCGCTCCCGGGCGAAGGCCGCGAAGCGATCGGCCACCTCGTAGTTCAGGGCCTCGCCGTAGCGGGTGGCGTAGATCTTGTTGGAGACAAGCCGCCCCGTCTCGGGTCTGCGGCCGGCGCCGTACTTGCCGCTGAGCAGGCCGCCGCCGAGCGGGCTGTAGGGAAAGACGCCGAGCCCCTCGGACAGGGCCAGGGGCAGGATCTCGGACTCGGCCTGGCGCTTGACCAGGTTGTACATCGGCTGGATGCAGGCGAACGGCGCCAAGCCCTCCCTGGCCGAGATGCCCAGGGCCTTGGCGACCTGCCAGGCGGCGAAGTTGCTGGCCCCGAGATAGACCGCCTTCCCGGCCCGGACGAGGTCGTCGAGGGCCCGCAGCGTCTCCTCGAGCGGCGTCCGGTCGTCGAAGCGGTGGACATAGTAGATGTCGATGCGGTCCGTCTGGAGCCGGCGCAGGCTGGCCTCGACGGCGTACTGGATATGGCGGCGCGAGGCGCCCATGGCGTTGACGTCCTTCGAGGTCGCGAAGTAGGCCTTGCTGGTGATGAGCACCTCTTCGCGGCAGTCCTTGACCAGCCGGCCCAGGATCTCCTCGGCCCGGCCCGCGCCGTACATATCGGCGCAGTCGAAATGGTTGACCCCGGCGGCCCGGCAGGCCTCGAACAGGGCCTTTGCCCCGGCCTCGTCGGCGTCGCCGCCGAAGGACATCGTCCCGTAGGCGATCGTCGAGACCTTGACCCCCGTCTTGCCCAGGAATTTGTAGTTCATGGCGTCCTCCTCTTCAATGCGAGACCGTGGCCGACCGGATAGAGGCCGGGGATCGAGACGGGCAGCTTGCCGTTGATGTCCATCTCGGCGCAGACGGCCCGGGCGCCGGCGGCCTGGGTCTCCGCGGTGTCCTTGTACAGGCAGAGATAGGCGTCGACATCCGGGAAATGCCGCAGCAGATAAGGGCTGCCGAAGGACAGGACGACGACCTTCGGCCCGTCCGGCAGGGCGGCCAGGCGGCCGATGAGGTCGATGTGCCGCGGCTCGAGGCCGACCGTCCCCTTCGTATCGGCCAGCCGCGAGAACAGGGCCACGACCACGATATCCGCCCGGGCGGCCGCGGCGCAGGCCTCGTCCAGCCGGTCCTGGCCGGTGTCCGCGTCGGCGTAGAAAGCGGCCGCCTGCGGGAAGCGCGAGCTCATCGCGCCGACGAAAGACTGGCCGGCGAAGTAGTCGCCGAAGTCGCTGCTGAGAGACAGGACGGCCAGCTGGCCGAGCCCGGCGGCGAGGGGCAGCACATCGCCTTCGTTCTTGACCAGTGTCACCGAGCTCTCCAGCACCTTCTCCGCCAGGTCGAGGGACGCCTGCGGGGCGACGCGGCGCCGCAGCGCGTCGACGTCGACGAAGCGGTTCCGGTTCAGGCCGACCGCGGCCTTGGCTTCGAGGATGCGGCGCACGGATTCGTCGATCCGGGCGAGCGGGATCCGGCCATCGCGGACGGCCGCCGCGAGATAGGCGATGACCCTGGCCGGCTCGGGCGGCAGGAGGAGCTGGTCGGCGCCGGCCAGGACGGCCCGCAGGGCCGCTTCCTCGGTCGAGAAGCCGGCCGCCACGCCGCGCATCTCGAGCGCGTCGGTGACGATGAGCCCCTTGAAGCCCATCTTCCCCCTCAGGACTCCGGTCAGGATGGGGGCCGAGAGCGTCGCCGGCAGGCCGGGCGTCGGGTCGAGGGCCGGCACGGCCAGGTGGGCGGTCATGACCGACCTGACGCCGGCGGCGATGGCCGACTGGAACGGGAAGAGCTCGACCTTCTCCAGCCGGTCCAGGCCGGCGGTGATGGTCGGCATCATGCTGTGGGAGTCCTGGGACGTGTCGCCGTGGCCCGGGAAATGCTTGGCCGTGGCGATCATGCCGTTGTCCTGGACGCCGCGGATGAAGGCGTCGGCCAGCCGGGCGACCAGGGCCGGGTCGGCGCCGATCGAGCGGGTGTTGATGATCGGGTTGTCGGGATTGATGTTGACGTCGACGACCGGGGCGTAGGCCACGTGGACGCCCATGGCCCGGCCCTCCAGGGCGGTCGTCCGGCCCATGGCGTAGGCGAGCTCCTCGGAGCCGGTCGCGCCGAGGGCCATGAACGGCGGGAAGAGGGTGGCGGCCGTGACCCGGTTGGCCGCCCCGCGCTCGAAATCGGAGGCCACGAGCAGGGGGACCTTGGCCAGCTTCTGGAAGGAGTTGACGAGCTCGGCCGTCTCGTAGACCCGGGCCGGGGCGAAGAGGACCAGCCCGCCGATCCCCGACTTCGCGACGAGCGATTCGAGCTCCCTGATATAGGCGCTGTCGGCGTTGCGGAACTCGCCGGCGAACCGGCAGGCGATCATCTGGCCGACCTTCTCCTCGACGGTCAACTTCTTGAGGGTCCGGGCGACCCAGCCGCCGTCGGGGGCGGCCAGGCGCGGAACGGCGGCCGGAGCCGGCACGCGGGCGCAGCCGGCCGCGCCGAGGACGATCAGGAGCGCCGCGGCGAGGGGCGCGGCTTGCCGTCTCTTCATGTTTCCCTTCCCTTCAGGCCGGAACGCGGAGCGGGGGTCACTTGAGCGCGTATCTCAGGACGAACAGCCCGGCAAAGGCGTAAATCAGCCAATGGACCCGGCGCCCCTGTCCGGCCGCGACCTTGAGCAGGACGTAGGCTATGAAGCCGAAGGAGATGCCCTCGGTGATGCTCATGGTCAGCGGCATGACGATGATGCTCAGGAAGGCCGGGAGGGCCTCGGTCAGGTCGTCCCAATCGATGGCCTTGACGCCCTTCATCATCATGGACCCCACGACGATCAGGGCCGGGGCGATGACCGGCCGCAGGACCATCCCGCCGTAATCGACCTCGCCGCTGATCATCTGGGCGATGGGGCTGAAGAACAGGGCGACGAGGAACAGGGCCGAGGTGACGATGTTGGCCAGCCCCGTCCGGGCTCCCTGGGCGATGCCGGTGACGCTCTCGATGTAGCTCGAGACCGTCGAGGTCCCGAGCAGGACGCCGCCGACGGTGCCGGCCGCGTCGGCCAGCATGGCCTGGTCGGCCCGGGGCAGGCGGCCGTCCTTCAGGAAGTTGCCGGCGCTGCCAACGCCGATGAGCGTCCCGATGGCGTCGAAGACGTCGAGCAGGAAGAACACGAAAACCACGGAGACGAGCCCCGAGCTGATCGCCCCGGCGATGTCGAGCTTGAGGAAGGTCGGGGCCAGGCTCGGCACGGGGGCCGTGACGCCGTGGAACCTGACGATCCCGAACGGGATGCCGGCCAGGGCCGTGGCCAGGATGCCGGCCAGGATGGCGCCGGGGAAGCGGACGACCATCAGCACGGCCGTCAGGGCCAGGCCGGCGAGGACGAGCAGCACGGGCGGGCTGCCGAGGTCGCCCAAGCCGACGAGGACGCCCGGCCGGCCGACGACGATCCCCCCGTATTCCAGCCCGACCAGGGCGATGAGCAGGCCGATGCCCACGGAGATGCCGTACTTGAGGCCGTCCGGGACGGCGGCCACGACCTTGCCCCAGACGCCGACGAGGGCCAGGACGACGAAGACCAGGCCGGAGATGAAATTGGCGCCCAGGGCGACCTGCCAGGTATAGCCCATGGTGCCGCAGACGACCACGGCGAAGAAGACGTTGTGGCCCATGGCCGGGGCCTGGGCGATCGGATAGCGGGCGAGCAAGCCCGTGAGGAGCGTCGCCAGGGCGCTGGCCAGGCACGTGGCCACCATGACCGCGCCCTTGTCCATGCCCGCCGTGCCGAGGATGGCCGGCTGGACGAAGATGATGTAGGACATGGTCATGAAGGTCGTCGCGCCGCCGAGGACCTCGCGGCGGACGGTCGTGCCGTTCTCGGCCAGACGGAATGTCCTCTCGAGGAACGCCTTCACGCCTCTCCCCTGCCCCGTTCCGGTCCTTGGCCCGCCGGACGCCCCGGTCAATAGCGGACGAGGGCCCGGACCTCGACCTCCGGATGGGCCGCGCGGATGTTCTCGACGCCGTGCAGGAACGACAGCTCGACGACGGCCCCGAAGCCGACGACCTCGCCGTTGAGCTTCTTGACCAGGTTGATGGCGCTGACCGAAGAGGACCCGGTGGCGATGAGGTCGTCGATGATGATGACGCGCTGGCCGCGGGCCATGGCGTCCTCGTGCATCTCGAAATACTCGACCGCGTACTCGTTCGGGGCCTCGATCGAAGCGCATTTGCGGGGCAGCTTGCCCTTCTTGCGGATGACGGTCAGGCCCAGCCGGAGGTCCCGGGCCAGGGCCGCGGCGAAAATGAAGCCCCGGGACTCGATGCCGACGATGAGATCCGGCTTCTTGGTCCGGGCCCAGGCCGTCAGCTGGTCGATGGCGGCGTTGAAGGCCTCGGCGCTCTGGACGACCGGGGTGATATCCTTGAAGACAACGCCCGGTTTGGGAAAGTCGGGGACATCGAGGATGTAATCTTTGAGATCGATCTTCATGGCAGCCTTACTTTATTAATATTACCCCCGCGAAGTCAATCCGCCGCCCGCTTAATGACGGGGTCAAACCCGCTTTTTGCTCATTTTCGCGTAAAAGGCAGGTTTGACCCCTTCTCGATTTGTTATACTGTAAGCGATGGCCATCGATTATTCGCTCTATCTCGTCGCCGACGCCGAGTACGCCCGGGGGCGGGACCTGGCCGGCCTCGTCGAAGCGGCCGTCGACGGCGGCGTGACCGTCGTCCAGCTCCGGGCCAAACTGCTCGGCGGGGCGGCCTTCGCCGCCCTGGCCTCGGACCTCGCCTCCCGGCTGGCGCGGCGGGGTGTGCCCCTGCTCGTCAACGACCGGGTCGACATCGCCCTGGCCTGCGGCGCGGCCGGCGTCCACCTCGGCCAGGAGGACGTGCCCGTCGCCGTCGCCCGCCGCCTCCTCGGAACCCGGGCGGTCATCGGCGTTTCGGTCAATACGCCCGGGCAGGCCCGGCAGGCGGAACGGGACGGCGCCGATTACGTCGGGGCCGGCCCGGCCTACGCGACGAGCACGAAGGAAACCCCGCTGGCCGTCCTGGGCCCGGCCGGCATCGGGCTCGTCCGGCGGGCGACCCGCCTGCCGGTCGTGGCCATCGGCGGGATCGCCGCGGCCAACGCGGCGGACATGGCTTCGGCCGGGGCCGACGGCATCGCCGTCGTCTCGGCCGTCCTCGGCGCCCCGGACGCCCGGCGCGCCGCCGAAGAGCTGAAACAGGCCTTCACGGGAATTCCCAAAAGGAGGGATCGATGAGGATCAGGGATTGGGCGATCGGGCTGATCGCGCTGGCGCTGGCGCTTTCGCCGGCCCTGGCCGCGGCCGGGGCCGGGGACGGGCGCGGACAGGCCGCGGGCAAGAGCGCGGCCGCCGGCCAGATCGAAAAGATCGACGAGGCCGTGCGCGTTCTCAACGAGATGATGAAGGAATCGGACAAGAGCATCCCGGAGTCGCTCATCCGGAACTGCGCCGGGATCGCCATCATCCCGGACGTCATCCGGGCGGGGCTCGTCATCGGCGGACGCCACGGCAGGGGCGTGGTGCTCGTCCGGACCGGGGACCGGGGCTGGAGCGACCCGGCCTTCATCGAGATCACGGGCGGGAGCGTCGGCTGGCAGGCCGGCGTCCAGTCGGCGGACATCATCCTGGTCTTCCGCACGCCCCGGAGCGTCGAGCACCTGGCCGAAAACAAGTTCACGCTGGGGGCCGACGTCGGCGTCGCCGCCGGCCCGCTGGGCCGCACGGCCGAGGCCTCCACGGACGCGGCGCTCAAGGCCGAGATCCTGTCCTACTCCCGCAGCCGCGGCCTTTACGCCGGGCTGACCGTGCAGGGCTCGTCCATCCAGGAGGACCGCAAGGCCAACCGGAATTTCTACGGCGCCGACGTTTCGCCGAAGGACATCTTCAACGGGAAGGCCCCGGCGTCGCCGGCGGCCGCGGGCAAGCTCAGGACGGCGCTCGCGGAGCTGTTAAAGTGACCTGTCTTCGATCGTGATCCGGCGCTCGTCGTCGCCGGCAGGCTCTATCCGAACCCGGATGCCCTCGACCGGGAAGGTCAGCTTCTCGGCCCACTCGACGATGACGATCCCCTGTCCGAGCATATCCTCCCAGCCGAGGTCGGCGATCTCGGACGCCCGCTCGAGCCGGTACAGGTCGATGTGGAAGACCCGGTTCCGGCCTTCGTAGACGTTGACCAGGGTGAACGACGGGCTGGAGACCCGGTTGGGGTCGGCCACTCCGGCCCCGGCGGCCAGGCCCTTGGCGAAGACCGTCTTCCCGGCCCCCAGCTCGCCGATGAGCAGGACCACCTCCGTCCCGGCGAAGCCGGCGGCCATCCCCCGGGCCAGCTCGAAGGTCTCCTGGCCGGACCGCGTCGTGACCGTCCTCGGCCAACTCATTCGCCGGCCAGCGCTTTCAGGGCCGGCGGCAGGTAGCGGATGATGTCGCCGGCGATGAGGGCCCGCTCGCCCAGCCGGTCCGCCGCGATGTCCCCGGCCAGGCCGTGGGCGTAAACGGCCGAGATCGCGGCCCCGGGCAGGTCCGCTTTCTGCCCGATCTGGGCGGCGATCATTCCCCCGAGCACGTCGCCCGATCCGCCGGTGGCCATGCCCGGGTTCCCCGTCGGGTTGACGAAGACGCGCCCGTCCGGCGCGGCCACGAGCGTCCGGTAGCCCTTGAGGACGACCGTGACCTTGTGCCTGGCCGCGAACTCCGGCGCCAGCTCCAGGCGATGGCGCTGGACCTCTTCGCTCGTCCGTCCGGCCAGGCGGGAGAATTCGCCGGGATGGGGCGTCAGCACAACCGGCCCGCGCATCCGGTCCAGGACCTCCGGCGCCTTCGAGACGATGTTCAGGCCGTCGGCGTCGATGACGCACGGGGCCTTGATCCGAGGCAGGAGGCCGAGCACGAACTCTGCGGTCGCGGGGTTCGTGGAGAGCCCCGGGCCGACGAGCACGACGCTCTTGCCCCCGAGCAGGGCCAGGGCCCGGGAGAGCGCCGCCGCGTCGATCGTTCCTGCCGGCGTCTCGGCCAGCGGCTCGGTCATCAGCTCGGCCATGCCCCTCGCCAGCGACGGCAGGGCCCGGGCGGCCGTGGCCACCGTGACCAGGCCCGCGCCCGTCCGCAGCGCGGCCCGGCCGGCCAGCGCGGCCGCGCCCGACTTCCCCAGCGACCCGGCGAAGATCAGGACGTGGCCGTACGTTCCCTTGTGGGTGTCTTTCTTGCGCCGGGCGAAGAAGGGCGCTACGGCCTCCTCTTCGACCAGCTCCAGCTTGAGCTCGTCCTTATTGAGGAGCGCGGACGGCAGGCCGATCGGGGCCACGACGAGCTCGCCGACCCTGTCCGCGGCCGGCGGAAAGATGTGGGCGACCTTGGGAGCGGCCAGGGTGACCGTCAGGTCGGCCGCGACGCAAGGCCCGATCGTCTCGAACGTGTCGGAGGACAGACCGGAGGGGATGTCGACGGCGACCTTGAACGCCTTGGACCTGTTGATGTCCCCGGCCGCCGCGGCGAAAAGGCCCTCGAGCGGCTTGATCAGCCCGGTCCCGAACATGGCGTCCACGACGACGGAGGCGTGAAAGACCGCGGTCCGCTCCTTCTTCCAGGCCGCCGCGTCCCGGACCTCGGTCACCGGCAGGCCCATTTTCAGGGCCACGGCCAGGTTGACCGCGGCGTCGCCCTTGACCTCGTCCCCGGCCGCCAGGAGCAGGATCTCGGGCCGGGCACCGGCATTGGCGAGGTGGCGGGCGGCCACGAATCCGTCCCCGCCGTTGTTGCCCTTCCCCGCCACGATCACGACGCGCTCGCAGGCGATGTCCGGGAAGCGGTGCCGGATGGCCCGGGCGATCCGCAGGCCGGCGTTCTCCATGAGCACGACGCCGGGGATGCCGATGTCCTCGATCGCGGTCCGGTCGATCTCCCGCATCTCCGCCGAGGTCAGGATCTTCATGAATCCCTCCGATACCATGGGGATTTTAGCATATTTCCGGGACGTTCGGGCCGCAGGCCGAAGGACGCCACCCGCTCGTCGGGAACGGTCCGGGCGCTCGGACCCCGCGATCTTCCGGCCCCGAAATTATTGACACCCCCCCCGGCCCTGTGTTAAGGATTAGCGAAAACGCAGGCCGTCGAACGACTAAACCTGCATACCGGAGGGTTGCGTTGAACGAAATGAAAGAGCGCCGTCCTATATCCCGGAAAATCCCCTGGCAGCTCGCAGTCGTCTTCGTTCTCCTGGCGGCCGGGCTGTCCGCGCTCTCCCAGGTCTTCTACACCACGCAGATCAGGCACGCCCGCGCCTTCATGGAAAGCGAGCTGGCCACGGTGGCCGGCCTCAAGGCCCATCAGATCAGGGAATGGCTCGAGCAGAAGCTGGCCTTCGCCGCCGCCCTCCAGGGGAACCGCTCGAACGCCGCGGCCGCCGAGGCGCTGGCCGGGAGGCCCGGCCTCGAACCGGACCGGACCGGGTTCCTGGCCGGCCTGGCGGGGCTCCAGAAAAGCATTCCCTTCACCAAGGTCGAACTCTCCATGCCCCACGGCGAGATCCTCTTGGACTATCCCGAAGGCTCGGCCTTCGCCTCTACGCCCGCCACCCTGGACGCGATCCACGAGGCCTGGCAGGACGGCAAGCCCCGGCTTGGCGCCATCGACCTGGACGAGAAGACCGGCCGGCGCTCCATCGACCTGATGATCCCCCTGCTCACGGGCGAAGGCCCCGGGAAGCCCGCGGCCCTTCTCCGGCTGTCGTTCGACGCCGCCTCGGAGATCGATCCCCTGCTCAACGACTGGCCGAACCGCCGCGACTCCGCCGAGGCCATCCTGCTGCGGATCGAGGCCGGGAACTTCGTCCGCCTCAGCCTGCCTCGCCTCTATGACGCCAAGGCCAAGACGCCTCCCCCGCCCGTCCCCGTGGCCAGCTTCCGCCGGCCGGCCCCCAACGAGGCCCTGGGCGAGGAAGGGTTCGTCGAGGGCAAGGATTACCGGGGCCGCCAGGTCCTCGAGTATCTCCGGGCCGTCCCCGGCACGGCCTGGCTCGTCGCCGTCAAGACGGACCTGGCCGACCTGACCGCCGGGATGACCGGCCGGAACGCGGGCATCGTGGCCGTGACCGGCGCCCTCATCCTCGTCTGCGGCGCGCTCCTCTATGTCTTCTGGCGGCGGAGCCTGGCCGCCGAGGAAGCGGCCGAGCGGTCCAAGTGGGACCTGGCCAACAAGACCATGTCCGACTTCATGCAGATCATGATCGACATCATGCCAAATCCCGCCTTCTTCAAGGACAAGGAGGGCCGCTACCAGGGCAGCAACGCCGCGTTCGAGAGACTCCTCGGCCACGGCAAAAGCGAGATCATCGGCCACACCATCGCCGACCTCGCGTCGCCGGACATCGTCAAGAAGCACCAGGAACACGACCAGGCCCTGCTGACCGAGCCGGGGCACCAGGTCTACGAGGCCCCGCTCCAGGCCTGGGACGGCGAACATCACGTCATCTTCATCAAGACGACCTACCAGCGGCCGGACGGCGCGATCGGCGGCATCCTGGGCATCCTCAAGGACATCACCCAGCGTCTCCGCTCCGAGGAGGAGCTCGAACAGCTGCGCCGTTTCAGCGACAGCACGGTCCAGACCATGACCGAGGGGCTTGTCCTGACCGACGCGGACGGCCGGCTCACGTTCGTCAACCCGGCCGCGGCCCGGATGCTGGGCTACGCGGCGAGCGAGATGATCGACCAGCCCGTCACCGCCTTCGTCCCCAAGGACAATCACGACATCGTCCGGCGGGCCGACGAGAAGCGTCTCAAGGGCATCTCCGACCGCTACGAGCTCGACTTCCTCCACCGCAACGGCAGCCGCCGGACCTTCCTGGTCAGCGGCGGGCCGCGCATCCAGGCCGCCCGATTCGGCGGGACCATGGCCGTCCTGACCGACATCTCCGACCGCAAGCGCATGGAAGAGGAGATCCGGGCCCTGTCCCTGCACGACGAGCTGACCGGCCTCTGCAACCGGCGCGGCTTCCTGACCCTGTCCGAGCTGGCCATCAAGACGGCCACCCGGCTGAAGAAGCCGATCGCGCTGATCTACATCGACGTGGACGACCTCAAGACGATCAACGACTCGGGCGGCCACAAGATGGGCGACCGGGCCCTGGTCGAGATCGCTTTCACCCTGAGGAAGAGCTTCCGCGAGTCGGACGTCATCGGCCGGCTCGGCGGGGACGAGTTTGCGGTCCTGGCCATGCAGACGAACCCCATGGACAGCAGCCTCCTGACCCTCCGTCTCCTGGAACGGTTGGACCTCTTCAACAGCCGGTCGGCGGCCGAAGCCGGGTTCCGCCTGTCGGTCAGCTACGGCGTATCGAACCGCGAGCCCGACAGCCCGGGGACCGTCGACGAGTTGCTGAGCCAGGCCGACCTCCAGATGTATGAGCAGAAGCGGGCCAAGAAGAGCAGCACGCCGGGCAGGCTTCCGGGCCTGTCCGCTTAGGCTTCGGGCGTCCCCCGCGGCCTTGTAATCGGGGGCCGTCTGTGGTATTCCTGAGGAAGGTCTTTTTGTATCCCATAAGGAGGCTCATATGGCTATCCGTGTAGGCATCAACGGTTTCGGCCGCATCGGCCGCAACATGCTCCGGGCGTCCTGGGGCGATCCGGCCATCGAATACGTCGCTGTCAATGATATCACCGACGCCAGGACCTTGGCCCACCTGCTCAAGTACGACTCGGTCCTGGGGAAGTTCCCGCAGGACGTGACGGCGACCGAGGATTCGATCGTCGTCAACGGCAAGAAGATCCGCGTCCTGGCCGAGAAGGAAGTCGGCAAGCTGGCCTGGAAGGACCTCGGCGTGTCCGTGGTCGTCGAGTCGACCGGCAAGTACACCAAGCGCCCCGACGCCATCCAGCACATCGAGAAGGGCGGCGCCGCCAAGGTCATCATCTCGGCGCCGGCCACCGACCCGGACGTCACCATCGTCCTCGGCGTCAACGAGAAGAGCTACGACCCCGCCAGGCACCATATCATCTCCAACGCCTCGTGCACGACCAACTGCCTGGCGCCCGTGGTCAAGGTCCTTCATGAGGAGTACGGCATCGAGCGGGGCTTCATGACGACCATCCACTCCTATACGAACGACCAGAAGATCCTCGACCAGCCGCACAAGGACCTGCGCCGGGCCCGGGCCGCGGCCGTTTCCCAGATCCCGACGACGACCGGGGCGGCCAAGGCCGTCGGCCTGGTCATTCCCGAGCTCAAGGGCAGGATCGACGGCGTTTCGATCCGCGTCCCGACCCCGAACGTCTCCCTCGTCGACCTCGTCGCCGTCTTCAGGAAGCCGGCCAAGGCCGAGGAGATCAACGCCGCGTTCATGAAGGCCGCCGCGGGCCCGCTCCAGGGCATCCTCGGCTACACGGACGAGCCGCTGGTGTCCGTCGACTTCATGCATGACCGCCGCTCGGGCATCGTCGACGGCCTCTCGACCAAGGTCATCGACGGCAACCTGGCCAAGGTCATGGCCTGGTACGACAACGAGTGGGGCTATTCCTGCCGGCTGGTCGACCTCATCAAGTTCGTCGCCAAGTGAGGCGGGCATGAAATTCGTCACCGACCTGGACGTCAAGGGCAAGCTCGTCTTCCTGCGCGTCGACTTCAACGTCCCGCTGGACGACAAGGGGCAGATCCGCGACGACACCCGGATCCGTGCCTCGCTGCCCACCATCAACTGGCTCCTCGAGCACGGCGCCCGGCTGGTCATCGCCTCGCACCTGGGACGGCCCAAGGGCAAGCCCGAGCCCTCCATGAGCCTGAAGCCGGCCGCGAGACGGCTGGCCGAGATCATCCCGAACAAGGTCCTCATGGCCCCCGACGCCGTCGGCGACGAGGTCGAGAGGATGAAGAAGGGCCTGGGCGAGGGCCAGGCGCTGGTCCTCGAGAACGTCCGCTTCCACAAGGAAGAGGAGAAGAACGATCCGGAGTTCTCCCGCAAGCTGGCCCAGGGCATCGACATCTTCGTCAACGACGCCTTCGGCTCGAGCCACCGGGCCCACGCTTCGGTCGTCGGCATCGCCGGCTTCGTACCGGTCAAGGCGGCCGGGTTCCTGATGAAGAAGGAGGTCGATTACCTCCAGAAGGCGGTCCACTCGCCGGTCAAGCCCTACGTCGCCATCCTGGGCGGGGCCAAGGTCTCGGACAAGATCGAGATCATCGAGAGCCTGCTCGGCAAGGCCGACCACATCCTGATCGGCGGCGCCATGGCCTATACCTTCCTGAAAGCCCAGGGCCTCGGCGTGGGCAAGTCGCTCGTCGAGGACGACCAGATCGAGGTCGCCCTGGCCATCCTGGACAAGGCCCGGGCCGGCAAGGTCGGCTTCCATCTGCCGCAAGACCATGTCCTGGCCAAGGCGCCGCAGGCGGGGACGGAAACGAGGACCGTCGAGACCCTGCCCTTCCCCGACGACATGATGGGCGTCGATATCGGCCCCAAGACCGTGGCCGCCTACGCGGCGGTCATAGCCACGGCCAAGACGATCTTCTGGAACGGCCCCATGGGCATCTTCGAGATCGACGAGTTCGCCAAGGGCACCATCGGGGTGGCCAAGGCCGTGGCGGCCTCGGGCGCGCTCTCCATCGTCGGGGGCGGGGACTCCGTCGCCGCCGTGAAGAAGGCCGGTGTCAGGGACAAGATCAGCTACATCTCGACCGGCGGCGGGGCTTCGCTCGAATACGTCGCCTATGAAACGTTGCCTGGCATCACGGCCCTGGAGAAGTAGATGACCAGGCGCCGTCGCGGCCCGTTCGTCGCGGGCAACTGGAAAATGAACCTGGGCCTCCGGGAGGCCTCGGATCTGGCCCGGAAGATCGTCGACGCCCGGGGCGGGCTTCCCGAAGCCGCCCTGGTGCTGATCCCGCCGTTCACCGCCCTGGCCGCGGTCGCCGGCGCCATCGCCGGCGAGGACGTCGGGCTCGGCGCCCAGGACCTATATTGGGAGAAGCAGGGCGCTTTCACCGGCGAGGTTTCGGGTCCCATGCTCAAGGACGCCGGCTGCGGCTATGTCCTGGTCGGGCACTCGGAAAGGCGCCAGCTCTTCGGCGAGACGGACGAAACCGTCAGCCGCAAGGCCCGGGCCGCCCTCGAGGCCGGGCTTACGCCCATCGTCTGCGTCGGCGAGGTCCTGGAAGAGCGGGACGGGGGCCGGGCGCTCGCGCGGATCGGCGAGCAACTGTTCAAGGGCCTGGGAGGGCTCTCCAAGGGAGACATCGGGCGCATCATCATCGCCTACGAGCCCGTCTGGGCCATCGGGACGGGGCGGACGGCCACCCCGGCCCAGGCGGAGGAGGTCCACTCCCACATCCGGCAGCTGATCGCAGATTCCTATGGAAATGAGGCCGCCGCCTGTGCTATAATCCTCTACGGCGGCTCCGTCAAGCCGGCCAATGCTTATCCGTTGTTCCGGGAGAAGGATATCGACGGATTTTTGGTCGGAGGCGCCTCTCTCGACGCCGGCGGTTTCATCGGCATCGTCGGGGAGGCCCTTCGGGCCTACAGGGAAGAAAAGTGAGCACGTTAATCATCATCCTGCACGTTATCGTTTGCCTGTTCCTGATCCTCGTGGTCCTGCTCCAGTCGGGCAAGGCCGCGGACCTGGCCGGAGCCTTCGGCGGCGGCGGAAGCCAGACCGCCTACGGCGGCAGAGGCAGCCAGAGCCTGCTCTCCAAGCTGACCACGGCGTCGGCCGTCATCTTCATGCTGACGTCGCTCGGCCTGTGGATCGTTTCGGGCAAAAACACCTCCTCGGTCGTCGGCGGCGAGAAGGCGCCGGCCGCGGCGACCGTCCCGGCGGCCAAGCCCGGGGACCAATCGACGGCGACCAACCCGGCCGCAACGCCGGCTGCTCAGCCCGAGCAGAAGCCCGCGGCGCCGGCCCCGGCCTCCCCGGCCCCGGCCGAGAAGAAGTAGACCTCGTTCGTGCCGAAGTGGTGGAATTGGCAGACACGCTAGCTTGAGGGGTTAGTGCCCGCAAGGGTATGGGGGTTCGAGTCCCCCCTTCGGCATTCCATCCAACCTTATCCCGGACCTGTGCCGGTCTTCGTCAATCGGGAATCCGCTTGCTCGGATACTTCCCAGCGCCGCCCCTCCGAGTCGCTCCGGGTCGGCGCGGCCCGCGTCTAGGTCAAGCGGGCGGCCCAGAGGGCGAAATCGCTTTCCTCGGCCGCGCCGACCGTCCTCCCCCGCTCCGCGCCTTTGTGGACCACGACGAAGGTCGGCACGCCCTGGACCCTAAACTCCCTGGCCAGCTCCGGGCAGGTCTCCACGTTGATCCGGGCAACGACGACCTGTCCGGCCCGGCGGGCGGCCAGGCGTTCGAGGATGGGGTGCATCATGAAGCAGGGGCCGCAGGTCGTCGAATAGAAGTCGGCCAGCACCGGCAGCGTCGAGTTCTGGAACAGGTTCAAGATGCCGTCGAGGCCGGGCTCGAGGATCTCCCCCGGCTCGGGCAGGCGCGACTTGCAGCGGCCGCAGCGGACGGTCTTGCCCCGCGCCGCGACGGGGAAATTGTTCGTCGTCCCGCAGACGGGACAGCTGACCTGCACTTTTTCTTCATCGGTCATCGGTCCTCCTGACGGCCCCTTCGGTTCTTGACCGAGCGCGGCGGGAGGGGCGGCGCCTCGCCGGCCCGCGCGCCCGGGATCATTTCCGCTTGGTATCCAGCAAAACGGCCTGGCGCTTGGCTTCCGGAAAGCGCTCGATGGCGTAGCGCAGGGTCGTCCGCGGGATGGCCGGACCGTGAGCCCGGAGGAACTTCTCCAGCCGGGCCGGGTCGGCCTTGCCAGCCTCGCGAAGGAGCCAGCCGTTGGCCTTGTGGATCAGGTCGTCCTCGTCCCCAAAGATCGAGGCCGAGATCTCGTAGATCGCCGGCTGGAACTCGGCCTTCCGGGCCAGCTTGATGAAGGAGACGAGCGAGGCCCGCCGGACCCAGCGGTTCGAATGGCCGGCCCAGGGCTTGATCTTCTCGACATAGGCCGGGTAGCGCTCGAGAAACGCGCCCAGGCAATTGGGGGCGAAGACGTCGACCGAGGCCCAGCCAGGCAGCCGGTCGGCCGCCAGCCAGTTCTTGGCCCTGGCGAATAACGAGGGCGGGAACGACGCCTTGAAGCGGCCGAGGACCAGGGACCCGACGGCCTTGGGCTCGAGCTCCGGCTCGTCGAAAAGGACGTCGCAGAGGCCCATGGCCTCCTCGACCGTCCAATCCGCCTTGATCCGGTCATAGAGGGCCCGTCCCAGGGCATGGACCTCGGCCGCGGCCACGCTGTAGGACTTGACCTCTTCCTTGAAGTAGCGCTGGGCGCCCAGCGCCTTGACCGGGTCCCCCTTGGCGGCCAGCTCCCGCTTGACCTCCCGGGCCGCCGCCGCGGGGCCGAAGCTCTTCAGCGTCATATCCGGCTCTCCTCCTCTGTCCGCTTTTTTGATTCTATTCCGCCGGCCCGGCAAAATCAAACCAGACGCGGAGCCCGGGAAGGGAGCCCGACGGGGTCAAGCCTACCCGGAGGGGCCCCCTGTCGGGGCCGTCCCTTAAATGAAGCGGGACAGGATGGCGTTGGAGACGAGGAGCTTGTCGGCCGGGATCCAGAGGCGCGAGCCGGCCTGTACGAGCAGGCCCTCCGAGGCCAATTCATCGATCTCCCGGGCATAGAGCGAGAAGACGCTGACCCCGGTCCGCTCCTGGACCTCGGCGGCGTCCACGCCGCGGACGAGCCTCAGCCCGAAAACCAGCGCCTCACGGGCGGCAGCGGCCGGGGTGAGCTCGACGACCTCGGCCCGGGCCGACTCCCCGCTTGTCAGAGCTTCGGACCAGCCATCCAGGGAGGCCAGGTTGGTCCAGCGGAAGCCCTGGAGATGGGACGACGCGGACGGGCCCAGGCCCAGGAACGGCTCGTAGCGCCAGTACTTGAGATTGTGCCGGCACTCGTGGCCCGGCTTGGCGAAATTCGAGATCTCGTAGCGGGCCAGGCCGGCCTTCTCCAGGGCCTCCCGGACCCTCTCGTAGGAATCGACGGCGGCGTCCTCGTCGACCGGGCGGCGGGCCAGGTCCTCGGCGATCGGCAGCCCTTCCACGTTCTCCAGGAAATACGCGGAGACATGGTCCGGCGCCAGCCCGATGAGGGCCTCGAGCGTGCGATCGACGGCCTCGGGCGTCTCGCCGGGGACGCCGATCATGAGGTCGACGGCGAGCGAGTCGAACCCCGCCTGCCTAGCGGCGCGGCAGAAGCGCAGCGCCTCGGCCGCCGCATAAGGCCGGCCGAGGGCGCGCAGCACGCCGTCGTCGAAGGACTGGACGCCGATGCTCAGCCGGGTGACGCCCGCCCGCCGCCATCCCCGCGCCAGGCCGGTCCCGCCGGCGACGGGGTTGGCTTCGAGCGTGAATTCGCCGATCTTCAGGGGGAAATGGGCCAGGGCGAGGTCCCGGATGGCACTCACCTGGTCCTCGCCAAGAAGCGAGGGCGTCCCGCCGCCGATATATAGGGTGTCGAAGCGCAGACCGGCGACGGCCGCCGAGGCCGTGTCCGCCTCCTTTTCGAGGCCTTCGCGCCAGGTCCGGCGTCCGGCCGCGTTCCAGGGCACGCTATAGAAATGACAATAGGGGCATTTGGCCAGGCAGAAGGGAAAATGGATATACAATCCGGCTTTCAACGATCAGCTCCCGCCGGCCCCTCCGGTCCCCTTCAGCCCTGCTCCTCGTAGCCGACGGCCGCGTAATAGATGGCCCGGTCGAAAAAGATGAGGACCCGGTGCTGGAGATCCATGGCCTGGTAGAGGTCCAGGGCGGTGTCGAGCAGCCCCGACGCCTGGATCTTGGCCCAGAGGAGGCGCCTGATGTGGCAGAGCGACAGCACGATCTCCGACATCGGGAAGCCCTCGCGCCGGCGCTGGCGGCCCAGCGCGGTCCAGTAGCTCCTCACCTCTTCCTTGGTCGTCTCGCGGGAGACCCATTTCCCGAGCTGACTGTAGACCCGGTAGGCCCGCTTGTAGATCTCTTTCTGATCGAAGCCCTGGTAGTTGGGCATCCTCGGGTCGCGGCGGATGTCCTCGACGTAACTCTTGGTCAGCTCGTCCGCGTTGCGCTCGATGAGGTCGACCAGCTTGCGGGACGCGGCGGTCTCGAAGAAAAGCTCATCGCCGGATTCCAACACGGTGCCCCTCCCCTTTCAGAAATAACACCGGGGGGGAGCCTTGTCAACAAGGCGAGCCGGCCCGCCTATTTCTTCGTCGAGCAGCCGGCGCACCCGGACTCGCACTCTTTGTCGGGAGCCGCCGCCGCCGGGGCCTTGGCCTGCGCCTCTTTCATCTTCTTCATCATGGTCATGTGCTCGGCCATATGGACCTGGATGGCCTTGGCGACCTCGGGGTCCTTGGAGCTGATCTTGAGGACGGCGCCGTCCTTGGTGTTCTCGACGGCCATTTCGATCTTGTCACCGTAGAGCATGAACAGCCCGCCCAGGCCGGGGGCCATCATGGGGTGAGCCATCCGGCCCTGCCCGCCGTGCATCTTGCCCATGCGCCCGGCCATCGGCATCCCCGGGCCCATCTGGCCGCACATCGGGCAGCCGGACATGGTTTCGTGCTTCATCATGCCCATCGGCATCTTCTCGCCCATGGGCGCCATCTCGCCGGCCTTGGGCGCCTCGGCCTTGGCCTGCTGGGCCTTGACGTATTTCTCGGGTTCCTTGGCGAAGGCTTCCTTGCAGCCCGTGCTGCAGAAATAATAGGTCACGCCCTTGTAGTCGAAGGTCGCCTTGGCGTTGGCCTTGACGACGGTCATGCCGCAGACGGGATCGACGGCCTTGTCGGCGGCCTGCTGCCGGGCGTAAACGCCGAGGACGAGGACGATCGCCAGCGCGGCCAGGATCATGATCGGACGGAGATTCTTGTTCATCGGGGGCCTCCTTGCACTCGGCTACATTATATCGGAGGATCCGCCTGAAGGCAAAGGGGCCGGAAGCTACTTGCCCTTGACGATGGCAATGAGGGCCTCGCGGGCCCTCGGATCGTCGGACTCGCCGAGCCAGAAGACCGCTTTCCTGCGGAGGCGCGGGTCGGGGTGGGTCCGGGCCAGGCGGATCAGGACATCCAGCCCCTGGCCGCCGGGGAGCTCCGACAGGGCAAAGATCGCCTGTTCCTGGATCTCGAGGTCGGCGTCCTCGAAGGCGATCTTTTCGAGGGTCTCGCCCGATCTCTTCGCGGCCATCTGGCCGAGCCAGAAGACGGCCTGCTTGCGCACGTCGTGCTTTTCGGCGCCCCGGGCCAGGGAGATCATCTCGTCAACGGCGGCGGGCCGGTCGATCTGGCTGATGCCGAAAACGGCCCCTTCGCGGACCTCCTCGGACCGGTCGGCCCGGGCCGTCCTCGCCAGGAGCTTCAATCCGGCGTCGTCGTCCTGCTCGCCGATCCAGAAGGCCGCGTCCTTGCGCAGATCGTCGGGATCGTTCCCGGCGAGGATCTTTTCGAGGAAGGGCAGGACGATCCTGGGCGCCCCGTGGCAGCCGGCCGCGGCGATCAGGGCCTTGCGGACCTCCCCGTCCGTATTGCGGCCATAGAGGCCCTCGATCAGGGCCAGGCTCCGGTCATCGGCCGCTTTGCCAAGCCAGTAGAGCGGCGCCCCCTCGAAATCGAAACCGAGGTCGAGGTCGCTGAGACTGACCTCGGCCAGGGCCGGCGCCTTCCCCCCCTTGTAGCGAAGGAAGATGCCAAGTTCCTTGAGGACCTTCTTTTCCGGCCGGGACGGCCGGTCGATCCGGTCCAGGGCGACAACCGCGGCTTCGCGGACCGACCCGGCGCTCCCCCGGCCGGCCGCGGCGCCAGTCCGGCCGGCCAGGATGTCGGCGACGGAAGGCCCCCGGTCCCGCCCGTCTCGCCAGGAGCCGGTATGGGAATTCTCTCCGGTCAGCCGCTCGACCGAATAGCCGATCCAGAAAGCGCGGCCGGCCTCGGGCTTGGCCGCGTCGGCCAAGGCCCGGTCGAGCCTGGCGGCCAGGGTTCCGGCCTCGGCCGACCGGTCGTAGACCCGTTCAGGCGGCCGCTGCCTGTCGTCGCCGGCCGCGCCGGCGCCGCCCGACGCGGACAGCCAGGCCGCCGCAATAAGGGCCGCGAGCAGGATCCCGACGAACCCGGCCTTGCGCATGATGATCCTCCCGCTCAAAGGGACGGGGCGTCCGACTTCTTCTCGAGGATCTCGAGCAGGGCCGCCTTGGCCTTGGGCGTGCCGATTTCCCCGAGGGCCATGACCGCGGCCCGGGCCACCTTGGCGTCCTTGCCTTTGGCCGCTTCGAGCAGGGCCGGGACGGCCTCGTCGCTCTTGGTCTCGCCCAGGGAGAGCACGGCCTGCAGCTTGAGCTCGGGGTCCGGCTCGTTCTTGACGACCTCGATGAGCATGGAGACGGAGGCGCCCCCCTCCTCCCCGGAGCCGGCCATCAAGGCGGCCCGCCGCGCTTTAGGGGACTTGGCGTTCTTCATGATCTTGAGCAGATTCTCCTGCCCGGCCCCGCCTTCGGTCTCGGCCAGGGCGAAGACGGCCATCTGGGCTATATCGTCGTCCGTGCTCGCCAGGGCGGTCTCGAGCAGCAGGTCCTTGACCGCCGGGTCGTGGTGCTCGGCGACCGCCATCAGGGCGGTCCGCTTGAGGTCGTCATCCTTGGCCGAGGCCAGCACTTGCTTCAGGACGTCCAGGGCCTCGGGGCTGTCGATCTCGGCGACCTGGAAGAGGGCCGTCCGGACCATGTCCTTGTCGGTCTCGTTGAGCAAGATGTCCTTGAGCAGCGGCAGCGACTGGGCGTCCTCGCGGTCCGCCAGGGCGAACAGGGCCGCCTGCCGGACCTCCCGGTCTTTGGCGCCCTTGAGGATCTGGCGCAGCGCTTCCGCTGCCTCGGGCCCCTTGATGTCCGCGAGGGCGAAGCAGGCGCCCCGGGCCATCTCCTTGTCGGGGTCCGTCTGGGCGACCTTGGCGTACAGGGCGGCGAGGCCCGGATCGTCGGTGTCGGCCAGGGCGAACAGGGCGTTGCGCCTGAGGTCGACCGGGGCGTCGGAGGCGACGATGTCCTTGAGGGTCTTGGCCGCCTCGGCCCCGCCGCGGTCGCCGATGGCGAAGAGCGCCGACCGGCGGACCTCTTCCGCGGGTTCGTGCAGGGCGATGTCCCGGAGCTTGGCCAGCGCTTCGGGAGAGCTCATGTCGGCGAGCATGAAGACGATCTGGTTCTTGAGCTTGACGCTCGCGGCCTTGTCGTAGATGCCGAGCACGGTCTTGAGCGCGTCGGCGTCGCCGATGTCCTGCAGGGCGAACAGGGCCGTCATCCGGATATCCTCTTCGTCCCCGGCCTGGAAGGATTTGATGATCGTTTCGTATTCCTGCTTGCCGGCCTTGGCCAGGCCCTGGGCCAGGCGGATCATGTTGGACTTGGCGTCGTCGGCCCAGTCGCTGTTGGGATAATCCTTGACGAACTTCTCGTAGCACCTGAACGAAGCCTCGGCCGCCTGGCCGAGCTTCTCCTGGCTGTAGCAGGACCAGAAGCGGGCGTCATCGACCCAGGCGCTCTTGGGGAACTGGCGCGCCAGCTCGTCCATGGCCGTCTTGGCGGCGGACCATTTCTCCTCGAGAACGAGGGCATAGGCCTGCTTATAGGCGACCGCGTCCTTCTCCTGCGGGTCCTCGACGGGCAGGATGGCGGCGCGGGCCAGGCCAGCCGTCAGGGCCAGCCCCATGATCGCGGTCAGGAAGAGCTTGTTGCGGATTTTCATGATCTATCTCCTTGTCAAACGCTGCTTTTCTTGGGGGCCGGGGCGGCGCCGCGGCCCATCTTGGCGAGGTCGATCCTGAGGAACAGGCCCTTGCGATCGACGCCCTGCTTGACCATCTCGACGCCCTCGAGATCCTGCCCGGACTCGAGGTTGGCGATCTGCATCATTATGACCTCGAGGTCGGACACGAGCTCGCGGAGCCGCCGCTCGCCGGGCCCGTCCAGGCCCTTGCGGATGGCCGGGGCCTGGGACAGGAGGGCGCGGGAGGCGGCCTTCTTGCCGTCGAAGTCGAAGGCGTAAGCGTCCTCGGTCGCCGGATCGTAGTTGACCAGCCCGAGGAGAATGACCTTGGACCGGTCGACGAAATCCGCCGCCCGGACAACGGCCGGCGACGGCGAGCCGGCGACGGCGATCACTGGCCCGCCCGCGGCCGTGGTCGCCCGGCCCGTTCCGGCGGAGGGCCCGAGGGCGAGGCGGCCGATGAGGATGCCGACGAGGACAAGCGCGGCCGCGCCGGCCGCCTGCCAGGCCCAGCGGGGCAGGCGGGCGAAGACGCCGCCGAGGCCGGCGGCGAGCGACGGCCGGCTCTTTTCCCGCGTCGCTTCCCAGATCATCCTCCGCGACAGCCGGTCCCAGTAGCCGTCCCAGAACTCCGTCCCGGGATCGGGGCGCCCGCGCCGGTCCATCACCCGGAGGGTCCCGGCCAGGGCGGCGCGTTCGGCGGCGCACTCCGGGCAGGCCTCCAGATGGCGCTCGAAGGCCTCCTTTTCCGGCGGGCCAAGCTCGTCGTAGAGGGCCTCGATCATGGCTTCACGGCATTTCTGACAGTCATTCATTGGAGCTCTCCGTGCCGGAGACGAGGGCCGGCGGCCCCAGCTCCTTCTGGAGCTTGCGGACGGCCCGGAAGAGATAGCTCTTGACCGAGCCGGTGGACAGGTCGAGCGCGGCGGCGATGTCCTTGAGCTTCAGGTCCTCGTAATGGCGAAGCACGAACACCGCCTTTTCCTGCGGGGAGATCTTGTCCAGGGCCCGGGCGACCCGCTCCTGGACCTGGCTCGCTTCGAGGGCCGATTCCGGGTCGGCCGCGCCGCGCGGAGGCAAGCCGGCTTCGACCCGGCTCAGGGCCTCGAGGACGTCATCCCCCACCGGCTCGGGCGTGGAGCCCTTGCGGCGGAGGTGGTCAATCGAGGCGTTGTAGGTGATCCGGTAGAGCCAGGAGCCGAGCTTGGCGCCCCTGCGGAAGGTCGAGAAGGAACGAAAAACCTTGAGGAAGACCTCCTGGGAGATGTCCTCGGCGTCGACGGGGCTCCCGGCCATGTCCAGGGCCAGGTAAAATACCTTTTTCTTATAGAGCTCGACGAGCTCGCGGAAGGCCCTCTGGTCGCCCCGGGCCAGCCCTTCGATGATCGCGTCTTCGTCCATCTGATCCATCTCCGGCATTCACTCCGTTAGACGGACGCCGCCGGCCGGGGGTTGGCAGGCGGCTATTTCTTCTCGGCCGCGGCGTAAGCGGCGTAGGCCTCCGCGACCCGCCCGGACCGGGCGTCGCCGCGGTGGACATAGACGCGGTACCTGAGGCAAACGGGGACATCGGCCGCCAGCGAGGTCCCGGTCAGGCCCGGCCAGCACGGGTTGAGGATGCCAGCATAGCTGTTGCGGACAAGCCAGGGCAAGGGGAAGCCCGGATGGCGGGGCGAGACGAAGATGGCGATGCCGCGGTCGCCGGGCGCGGACAGGTCCGCCCACCGGAAGGGCTGGCCGGTCGAATCCGCGGCCAGCGGGCCCTGGTCGGTCGTCATCGCGGCGCCCTTGAAAATGGGCGCGTCGAGGCCCTCGATCGCCCGCCCGCGGAAGCAGAGGCCGCTGTAGCCCTTGTTATCCTCGGGGGCGCCCCGGAGGACGATCGGTCCGCCGACAGGGCGGAGGGCTATCTCGACGTCGATGGCCCGGCCGTAGCGCGTGGCGCCGTGGACGATGATCGTTACCGTTTCCTCGGCCACGTCCTCGGTTTCGCCGAGCTTCCAGGTGTTCTGGACGACCAGGCGCGCGCCGTCGCCGGCGACACTGCGCTCGACCCATTTGACGAAGCGCTGGCGCAGGGACGGCTGGGCGGGCTCCCAGCTCGAGGTCCTGGCGCCGCGGACCTCGACCTTGGGCCAGGCCCAGAAGAGGCCGTGGTGGTGGAAGTGATCGCGGGGGAAGTCCTCCGTCAGGACCTGGCCGTCGAGCGAGTAAAGAGGATGAATATAGCCGGACCTGACATAGCGGGGGTCGATGCCGGGCGCCAGCTTGTCGCCATAGACGTAGGTCAGGACCCTTCGCCCGCCGTCGAGGACCGTCAGGGCGCCGGAAGGAAGGCCTCCGGGATCCGGGGCGTGGGGAGGGAGCGACGGCCGTCCGGGGACGGGCGGCTCGTTCTCTTCGACGAAGCTCATCCGGGACGCCGGGGTGCGGGCGGCTTTCATCAGAAGGAACAGCAGGGCGACGGCGGCGAGGGCAACGGCGAAAACGACGATCCAGACGCGCGGCAGGGCCTTAAAAGGGCGACGAACGATCATCGGAACCACCCCTGCGCGTACTTTTCATAGCGCGCCCGGACGCGGCCGGATGCGGCGTCGCCTGAGTGGACGAGGACGCCGGCTCGCTGGCCGATGGACTCCCCTTTCTTGAGGGTGAACGGCTTGCCGCTCCGGTCGTCGGGCCGGCGTGGGCCGAACGTGCCATGCTCGCGGGTCAGCCAGCGGTGGACCGCGCCGTCGGGGAACTGGAAGACGGCCAGCGCTGCAAGGGCGGCCGGGGCCGGCCGCCGGACGTTCAGACGACCCATGGCCGGCGGTGCGGATAATCGAGCCAGCGGTTCGCCTCGGCGTCACCCACGAACTTCTCGGCGGCCGGGTTCCAGGCGAGCTTGCGGCCGAGCTTCATGGCGATGTGGGTCATGACGCAGACCGAGTTGGAGCGGTGGCCGACCTCGGCCGGCGCGGCCGGGGCCCGGCGCGTGCGCACGGCCTCGAGGAAGTTCTTCATGTGGTTGCCGCTCTGGACGAGCTTGACCTCGCCCTGGCCGGGCTTCCATTTGAGGATGGCCGGATCGGAGGCCTTGATTCCGCCGCGCTGGACGAAGACCCAGCCCTGGTCGCCTTCGAAGCGGACTCCGGCCGGATCGCCCGTCTCCATGAGCAGCCGGACGCCGTCGGCGTAGACGGCCTCGGCCTTGAATTTCGTGTGGACGTCGAACAGGCCGCGGTCGGGGAATTCGCCCCTGGCCTCGACGCTGACGGGGCCCCAGAGGTCGCTGCCGTGGCCCCACTGGGCGATGTCCATCATGTGCGAGCCCCAGCCGGTGATCATGCCCAGGCAGTAACGCTCGATCTGGAGCCAGCCGGGCCGGTCATAGCTCAGCTGGGGATGGACCCGGTCCTCGCTGAACGGGGCCGCCGCCGTCGGGCCCATCCAGAAGTCGTAGTTCAGGTTCGGCGGCACGGGCACGGGCCGGGGATCGCCCTGGCCCTGGTCCTCGGGGATCGAGGCGCGGATGGTCTTGAGAGCTCCGATCCGGCCGTTGCGGACGATCTCGCAGGCCATGAGGAAGTGGATGTCGGAGCGCTGCTGCGAGCCGACCTGGAGAATGCGGTTCCGCCTGGCCACGACCGAGACCAGCTTGCGCCCTTCGGCGATGGTATAGGTCAGCGGCTTCTCGACATAGATGTCCTTGCCGGCCTCGGCGGCGGCCACGGCGTGGGCCGCGTGCCAGAAATCCGGCGTTACGATGAGGACGCCGTCGATGTCCTTGCGAAGCAGCATCTGGCGAAAATCGCGATAGACCTTGACGCTCCCGGACGCGTCCTTGCCCGTTTCGACCGTGTAGATCCGCTCGGCCAGCCACTGGGCGTCCTGGAGCCGGTGCGCGTCGATGTCGCAGACGGCCACGACCCGGGCACCTGTCTCGAGCCCGCGGTAGATGAGCTCCTGCATGTCGCCCTGGCCCTGGCGGCCGACGCCGATGCAGCCGAACTGGATGATGTCGCTCGGGGCGGGCCGGGCGAAAACGGACGAGGGGACGATGGCCGGGGCCGCCGCCGCCACGGCCGCGGCCTTGATGAAGCTCCTGCGGTTCATATGCGCCTCCGGAAGCCGAAGCTATCACTCGCGGCCGCCGGTGTCAACGCGAAACCGGGGTGCCCAGCCGTTCCGATGGACTATGGCCCGCGCAACCCAAAACCGGGCTAGAAGAGCGACAGGATCTTGACCACCGCCGCGGCTACGACCACGAGGATGGCCAGGACGAGGAGGACGTTCCAGACGGCCCGTTTGAGGCCCCGGGGCATGTCCTCGCCGAGGTAGCTGCGCTTGTTCTGCAGGACGAAGAAGCAGACGTAGGCGATGGGCATCATGACCAGGGCCGTGGACGAGGCCGCGACCGGCAGCCAGAACGGCATCGGATAGAAAGCGCCGAGGATGCCGACGTTGGCGACCATCGTGGCGGCCCGGTAGCGCCAGCCGGCCGGCTCGAAGCCCAGCATCTCGCTCAGGACGAAGCCGCAGATGACCATCTCGATGGCCAGCGTCGTGAAGCACATGCCCAGGATGCCGAGCGAGAAGATGATCCGGCCGGCGGCGACGCCGGCCACGGGAGCCAGGGCGTGGGCCGCGTCGACGGCCTCGCGCACCCGGATCCCCTGGACATGAAGGGTGTTGGCGCAGGCGATGACGACCAGGCTGGTGGTCAAGACGAAGGGCGCGAACATGGAGACGACGAGGTCGAAGTTCTTCAGGCCGCGGTGCTCCCGGCCCCAGCCGCGGGCCAGGAGCGTGTAGGGATAGAGGAAGGTCATGTTGACGCCCACGGCCGCGCCGAGGGCGCCGAGGACGATGGTCAGGCCTTCCCGGTCATGCGGGACATGGAAGCCGAACAGGCCGCGCAGAAGGGCCTTGAGATCGACGCCCGTCTTGAGGACGACGATGATGAAGAAAAACGACATCAGCAGGACCAGGTACTTCAGGACGCGCTCGAACAGGCGCACGGCCCGCCGGCTGCCCTGGCCGTAGCTCCAGCACAGCGCCGTGCCGGCGGCGAGGAGGGCCAGGGCGATCGGCAGGCGCGGCACGTCGAGCCCGGCCACCTCGAAAATGTCGCGGCCGACGCTCGTGGCCAGTGCGTACTGCGGGAACTGCCAGATGATCGAAGCCAGGAGGACGACCCCTCCCCAGGCGAAGGCCAGGGCCGGGTGGAGCGTCTTGCGGAAGACGTCGTACGGCCGGGCCTGGGTCACGAGAGCCTGGTGGCCGATGGCCGCGAAAACGACGACGCCGAGGAACATCGCCACCGGCTGGACCCAGAGCAGGTCGTAGCCGTAGACGGCCCCGGCGAAGATCGAGGAGCCGGCCGAGCCGGCGCCGAGGGTCAGTGCGCTCTGGACCCAGCCCGGACCGGAGAGCGACCAGTAGCCCTTGGCCCGCCGCCAGAAGCCGCGGCGGCCGGCGATCTCGCGCAGCTGGGCCTTTTCACGGGCCAGGGCTTCAGGGTCTCGGGCCCCGACCATGGGCAGGCCGCGGCGGAGGGCGACTGAAGGCTCGCCGGCGGCGGGGCCTGAGGCGGCGGCGGGGAGCGGTTCGTGCTTCTCGTTCATCGTGGCCGCCAGCCTATTTCCGCGGGCCGGCGTCCTTGGCCGGTCCCACGGGCGTGAACCCGGTCACGGGGCGGAGAAGGCCGCACATGCCCGGGGTCGCGCCGGCGGAGGGCACGTGGAGGATGGGGCCGCCTTCCCCTGCCGCGGCGGGCAGGCTGCCGACCCTCCGGCGGAAGCGCTCGCCCCAGGCCACGGGGCCGGAGCCGACGGCCTCCGAGAACTCGCGGCGCAGGCCGGCGGCGGCCTTCATGTGGAGGCCTATGAACCGGCCGAGCTCGCGGAAGTAGGCCGGACGGTCCCGGGCCCAGAGCTCGAGCAGGCGGGAGTAGGCCCGGACGGCCGCGGTCCCTGCGGTCCAGGGCGCCTTCGAGCCCCCGGGCCCCGGCCAGGCCGTTCAGCCGGGCGAATTCGGCCGGGTCGTCATCGACATCCCGTCCGAAATAGATCCGGGCGTCGCCGCGCTCGGCCAGGCCGGCGTTGCCCATGACCACGAGCAGGACGAGGCGGTCCGTGCTGACCAGCCGGTGGAGGGTGCCGGGCGGGAACTGGACATAGCGGCCGGGCAGGAGATCGACGGAGCGGAACCCGCCCGCGAGGTCGTGAAGCTCGACCCTCCCTTTCCCGCTGAGGACATAGTATCCCTCGTCGGTCACGGCGTGGACGTGGGGCGAGCCGGACATCAGGCCGTCGGGCGCCGGGCGCTGGTCATAGACGGCGAGCTCGGTCAGGCCGATGCCGCTGATCAGGTCCTGAGCCCGGGCGGGCGCGGGCCGCGCCGCGGCCAGGATCAGGCCGAGGGCCGCCGCGATCGAGATCGCCGCCGGCGCGCGCGAGAGCCGGGAATTCGTCTGGGGCATGGGGGTCTCCTCGTGAGCCCCCAGTTTTATCAGAAGCCGGCAGACGGGGTCAAACCCGCCTAGATCTCTCCCCCGCCTACAAAGGGGACAGAGAAGAAGGATTCGACGGACGGGCCGGCGGCGCCGGCCGCGCCGCCCTTGATCCGGGCGATCTTCTTGCGGACGGTCGCTACCTCGGATAGGGACGGATCGCCCTGCCGCCAGATCGTCCAAAGGATCTTGTATTGCCCCCGGGCCCGATCGAGATCTCCCTTGGCCTCATAGAGGGCGGCCAGGCGGAGCCGGCTGAACGGATGGACGAGAACCCCTTCGCGGCCCTTGGCCTCGGGAACGACGAGGCGCTCATATTCCGCGAGGGCCTTATCCGGCGCGCCCTTCTTCTGATAGACCCGGGCGGCGAAATCGTCCAGGAACGGCACGTTGCGGGCCAGGACCGTCGCCGCGGAGCTGAGATCGATCTTGACGAGCGGCCTCTTGGCATAGACCGCGAGGGCCTCGTCGTACTTCCCTTCGGCGAAGAGGACCTCGTACTCGAGCTGGCTCAGGCCCATATCGCTGAACGCCTTCTCTTTCTCCTTTTCTCCGGCCGTAACGGCGAGGGCTTTCATCTCGTCGACCTTGGCCCGGGCCGAGGCGACGTTCCCCGTCCGGACATCGTAAAGCCCGGCGTAGAGAAGCGTGGAGATCTTGTCGAGGCCGTCCGGCCCCATCTTCTTCTCGGCCCGGAAGGATATGCGCTTGTCGGTGTAGGTCTTGAAAAGGTCGAACCGGCCCCAATCGTAGGAGATCCAGAGGGCGTCCCTGATGGCGGCCTCGGCCAGGTAGGCATTGTCCGCCGTCCTGGCCAGGGTCTCGGCCGTGCCCAGCTCGGCCAGCGCGTCGTTGAGACGGCCGGTCAGGGAATAGTACAGCCCCTTCCACCGATGGCCGTCGGCCCGCATGCCGTCGGTCTGGGCCCTGGCGATCATGCCGTCGATCCAGCGCAGGGCCGCCTCGTAGTCCCCGTCCATGGCATAAAGGTAGGCCAGCTTCCAGGTAGAGGAAAAGTCCGGCTTGATCGACAGGGCCTGCTGGTACTTGGCCCGGGCCTTGGCGAATTCGCCGGTCACGAAATAGAGGTCGCCCATCGAGTCGAACGGGTTGGCCTGGCCCGGATCGGCCGCGGCGTAGCGTTCGAAGGTCTGGAGGGCCTTGTCCTTCTCCCCCATCGCGACATAGGTGTAGGCCAGGTAGTTCAGGGCGTAGCCAAAGGAGGGGGCGATGGCCAGGGCCTTCTCGAACTCGGCCACCGCCTCGGGGTAGTTCTTCTGGCTTTTATAGAACCAGCCCAGATCGGCATGGGCGCGCTTATCATGGGGATCAGCCTCGATGATCAGCTGGAGGTTCCTGACGTAGCCCTGGACGTCCCGGTCCAGGATCGCCGTCAGGGCGGCGATCCAGAGGGCGTCTTTGCCCTGGCCGGGATTCGTCCGGCTCAGCTTCTTGAACTGGTCCAGGGCCGCGGACGCCCGCGGCGCGTCGGCCAGGTTGTTGTAGATGCGTGCCAGGTAATAGTGGGCCAAAGCGAACGACGGGTCCTTATCGACGGCCTTCTCGAAGGCCGCCCGGGCATCGTCGAAATAGTAGCGCTCGAAGGCCTCCTGTCCCTTGAGGAAAAGCTCGTAGGCTTCCATCGAGGCCGTGGTGACCGCGGCGATCGGCATCTTCCCCGCGACGGCCTTGCGCTCCGACAGGCCGACGCCCTCGGCGACCCCCCGGCTGAGCTCGTCGATCTGCGTCCTCAGGATGCTGCCGACGCCCTCGCCGCGCGCCCCGGCGCTCTTGAGCAGGTTCTTGGACTGGACGTCGTAGATCTTGGCGTCGGTGGCGAACAGGTTCTCCGCCTTGGTGAAGCTGCCCATGACGATGGCGTCGACGCCGGCCCGGCGGCAGGTCTCGAACCATTGGTCCCGATCCGCGGCCGTGGCCACGTCCCGGTCCTTCGGGCCGGCCAGCTCGTTCAGCCGCTCCCAGGACACGACGTCGAGGTACCTCGACTGCTCGAGGCTGGTAATGAGGAGGTTCGGGATGGCCTTCTTCAGGTAATCGTAGGAGCCCTCGCCGGTCAGGTTCTCGAAGCCGACGACGGCCACCGTGTGCACGGAGGCCTTGACCTTGGGCAGGACCTGGCGGACGACCACGCCGATGGACATGATGCCCAGGAAGGCGGCGATCGGGATCGCGGCCTTGCGCCAGGGGAAGCGCAGCGCCGCCGCCCGCAGGGCGGTGATCCGCGTCGTCGGCTTGACCCAGGGCGAGGGCAGCGGCGTCGTGTGGATGGTTTCCTCGACGCGGCCGATGTCGCGGCAGACGTCCTCGGTCGTCTGGTAGCGCTTTTCGGGGTCCTTCTCGAGGCAGCGCAGGATGACGGCGCTCAGGCCCGGCGGCGTCACGGGGTTCAGCTCGCCGGGCGCCGGCGGCCGCTCCGATTGCTGCTTGAAGGCGACGGCGAAGGGCGTATCGGCGGCGAAGGGCAGCCGGCCGGTGACCATCTCGAACAGGATGACGCCGAACGAGTAGATATCGGAGCGCCGGTCGGATCCCTTGCCCTCGACCTGCTCGGGCGACATGTACTCGGGCGTGCCGACGATGCTCCCCTCGGCCGTGACGCCCTGGGTGCCGACGGCCCGGGCGATGCCGAAGTCGAGGATCTTGGCGTTGCCGTCCTTGTCGATCATGATATTGCCGGGCTTGAGGTCGCGGTGGACGATGCCCGCGTCGTGCGCCTCGCTGAGCCCGCTGCAGACCTGCTTGGCGATGGCCACAACCGTGGCGATGTCGAGGCGCCGCGAGCGCCGGATGAAGCTCTTCAGGTCCTCGCCGGGCACGTACTCCATGGTGATGTAGTGGATGCCCTGGTCCTCGCCGAGATGGTACATCTTGCCGATGTTGCGATGGGAGATCTTGTGGGCCAGCTTGATCTCGTTGACGAACCGCTCGAGGGTCCGCTTGTCCTCGGCGATGTCGGGCCGGATGAGCTTGAGGGCCACCTCTTCGCTGGCCTTCAGGTCGAGGGCGCGGTAGACGCGGCCCATGCCGCCCCGGCCGAGCTGCTCGATGATCTGGTAGCGGCCCCCGAAGATCGAGCCGGTCGGCAGCTCCCAGGCGGGGGTTTCATAAGCGACCGTGGCCGACTCCAGGCGAGGCCGGTTGGTCGGCGGGCCCTCCCGCCGGACGAGCACCGCGGCGCAATTGCTGCAGAAGTTGGCCGTTTCCGAGTTTTCCGTTCGGCAGGTCGGGCAGAGGGTGGCCATTGACCTTTCTCCTCGGATCCTTCTAGCTTAGGCCCCGCCTCTCATATGGATATACGAATGACACGCCTAAAATGTTGCTGTGCAAGGAACATGCCAGGGGGGAAGGGGGCTGCCGGCGGGCCCGCCCCTGGAGGCCGCCAGGGGGGCGCGGACACTCCTTAGGCCGCTTTACAAAAAGCTTTACAGGAAAAGATCGAACCTGAACCCGCCGGCCGTTCCCGGCCGGCCGGCCGCGCGGGGGCCGATGGGCCGGGAAGCTCGGACCCGGCCCCTAGGGGCGGATGGAGAGCGAGATCTTGAGGACGCCCCGGTCGCCGACCGGCACGAACCGGCTCCTCGGGTCCCAGACCCGGTCCCAGCTCTTGTTGTAGACGAGGTAGACCTCGTTGCCCGGCGAGATCTCCCAGCGCAGTCGGGCGCTCCAGCCGAGGTTGTCGGACATGGTGTCGTACTGGACGTAGTTCATGAGCCCCAGGCGGGGCGACAGGAAGATATCGGCCTTGACCTGGTAGACGTTCTCGCTGAAATCCCCCATGGGCATGCGGCCGCGCACCAGGTTGGCGGAGAAGGCCAGGCTGGCATAGCCCTTGACCTTGAGCGTCAGGCTCGCGTCGACGTCGTCGTAATGGCCCGAATAATACTCGCCGAAGTTCCAGCCGCCGCTGAGGACGACATGCCGGTGCGAAGCCGAGCTGGCGTTGAGCCGGAAGCTGGTGTAGTCGTAGGGGCCGGCCGGCAAAAAGATGCCCTCCGAAACCTCCCAATCGAACGGCAGGTTGTCGTGGTTGTCCTGGACCTCGAAGCTGAACGACTCTCCGCTCTGGGTCCGGAAGCTCAAGGGCGAGGCGCTGAGCGTGCTCGTCTCCAGGTGCCCCGTCAGGTCCCAGTAGTAGTCGGCGCTGACGTCGAAGAAGAACTGCCGGACGAACCGGCCGAGGAAGCCGCCCTTCGGCCGGGGCTGGAAGCCGGCCCGGATCCAGCCGGTCTGGATGCCCTGGCGCATCATGTAGCCCAGGCCGGGATTGAGGGCTTCGCCGTAATAGGCGTAGGTCGACTGGATGTTCCAGAGGTCGTTCGGGTAGTTGGCCCGGAAGCCGAAGCCGTGGTGCCGCCCCTCCTCCGTCTCGTTCCAGTTGTAGACGCCCCAGGCGGCCAGCATGAGGTTCTTGTCGCCCAGGAACTTGGAGGACGAATAGTTGAAATCCATGCCCAGGAGCGAGTTCTTCTCGCCGGTCTGGCTGCCGTTGGTGAAGATCAGCCCGACCTTGCTCTGGGCGAAGATGTTCTGGGTGATGCGGGCGGCCAGGAGGTTGCGGCCCGGCAGGTCGATCGAGCCGCCCGTCGACGAGTCGGTCAGGCTCGTGTCTTTCGTCTGGACGTCGAGGAAGGTCAGGTTGGTGTTGCCGATCTTGCCGTAGAGCTTGGTCCCCCACAGGACCGGCACCTGGTTCCCGTTGTAGAGGCCGACGGTGCGGCTGAAGAACGGCGTGAAGCTGACGCTCGAGCTGAAGCTGAAGTTCTCCGAGCCTTCCAGGAAGAACATCCGCTTCTCCGGGAAGTACATCGGGAAGCGGGTCAGGTTGATGCGGCGCTCGTCGACCTCGGTCTCGGCGAAGTCCATGTTGTAGCTGACGACGCCGACGAGGTTGGGCGTGAAGCTCTTGTAGAGGTCGAAGCCGCCGTCGAACGCGCTGTCGTACTTGGACGAGACCGCGTTGACCTTGGTCGCGCTGGCCAGGCCGTAGGGCCGGAAGGTGATGCCCTTCCCCTGCTTGACGCCCGAGATCCCCTGGAGCGCGGCCGCCTCGTTGGGATTGTCGAAGTTGGCGTCCAGCGTCGTGCCGGAGAGCCGGATGACCTCCATCTTGCGGGCCACCGTCCGCTCGATGTTGAGGCCCCAGGTCTCGAGGCCCGGCCGGAAGGAGATGGTTTTGAACGGGATGCGGATCTCGGTCGACCAGCCGTCCTCGAGCCGCGAGCTCGCGGCCTCCCAGATGCCGTCCCAGTTGAGGCTCGACGAGCCGGCGTAGCAGAGGCCCTCGCCGCGGGCCCCGCGGGCGTTGACGAAGAAGATGTAGGCGTTGCGCTTGTCCTGGAACGGATCGAGCAGGACCCGGACGATGTCGTCGCTGGCCGTCGCGGCGCCGCCATAGCCTTGGCCCCAGCCCATGTAGCTGCCGCCGCTGCCGCTGCCGCTGTCGTGGGCCATGTTGTTGGCCGAGATGCGGCCGGGTTCGCTGTCGTAGCAATGGACTCCGACATAGAGGCTGTGGCCGTCATAGACGATGCGGGCCTCGGTCCTTTCGGTCGGGTTCTCGCCTGGCCGCGGCTCGACCATGCGGAAGCCGTCGATGACCGGGGCCTGCTGCCAAACGGGATCGTCCAGGCGGCCGTCGATGCGGGGACCCGCCTCGACTCGGACGGCCCTTATCTGCTGGGCGGCGAGCGCGGCCGGCAAAAGGGCGGCCCCGGCGAACAGGGCGAGGGCCAAAACCGGAAGGCGTAGGCGGCGTTTCTGGGTATTCTTCATGTTCGGTCGATCGAGGTCCTTTCTCGGTTATCCGGGCGGGCCGCCCTCGGCGGGCAAAACGGCACGCTTTATTTGGACGAATTTCCGGGCGCCATCTTCCCGATGGATCCCGAGGGGCTTAAACCCGCCTTTTGCCGGTTATCAGGCAAAAGAGAGGCGTGCCCCTCTCCTTCTCTCCTGTTATCGGGGCAGCCAGCCGACGATCCGGCGCGCGGCCCGGCCGGCGGTCGGAGGATCGAAATTCGTCAGAACAATTATAATATACCCGCTCCGTGCGTCCCATTCAAGGGTCGAGTTGATGCCCGGCGCCCCGCCCGAGATGCCCAGCCCGTTGGCGGCGTCCGGCAGGAATATTTTCCCGTCCTTGAGGGCCAAGACGTATTTCAACAGGTCAGGCGCCGTGGAATAGCCGCCGCCGGCCGAGCTGCCCCGGCCCGGCAGGCTGGTGCTGTTGAGGGCGAGCGGGCTTCCGGCCGCCTCGCCCTCCCTCGTGTAGCCGCGGGCCAGGTCGGTCGTCGACGCGTCCCGGGGATAGGAATCGGTGTCGGCCATGCCGCACGGCTTGAAGATGTTCTGCCGGACATAGGCGTAGTAATCGACGCCGCTCGCCTTCTCGATGATGAGCCCCAGGACGATGTAGCCGCCGTTCGAGTACTTGTTCGACGTCCCCGGCTCGAACTCCAGGGGCTTGTCGGCGAAGAGCGGCAGGTAGTCCCGGAGCGTCAGGATCTTCTCCTTGGGGGTCGCGTCGTAGCGGTCGCCGAAGAAGTCGCCGATGCCCGAGGTCATGTTGAGCAGATGGCGGATGGTCACCTTCTCCGCGGCCTGGGCGTTGGGGTAGTCCGGCAGGAACTTCTTTATCGGGTCGTCGAGCGCGAGCAGGTTCCGGCGGGCCAGCTGATGGATGGCCGCGCGGGTGAAGTTCTTGTTGATCGAGCCCAGGTTGAACCTGGTGTCCCTCCCGTTCGGGACCTTCTTGTCGCGGTCGGCGAAGCCGTAGGCGTCGTTCAGGATGACCCGGGCGTCCCGGGCGACCAGGACGACGCCGGAAAAGCGGTCGGCCCTGGTCTCCTCCTCGAGCCAGGACCGCACCGCGGCCGCGAACGCCCCTTCGTCGGGCTTGGGGTCCGGCACGACGATATTTTCCGGGTCCTCGACAAGGTCGAGCATCAGGGCCAGCAGCTTATGCGGCTCGTCCTTCTCGACCTCGACCTTGAGCAGGACGTACTTGCCGTTGCCGGCCCGGGCCAGGACGGATGCCTGCGCCGGCTCGTCGGACAGGATCCGCTGGATCGCCAGGGAGCCGAGCTGACCCTTGGCCCCGCGAAAGCGCGCCACCCGCTGGCCCAGGGGGATCGCCGCGAGGGCAGGGTCGGCGAGATTGTCCTCGAAGAACTTCCTCATCCGGCCCGGGGCCCCGGAGTTGAACGCTTCGACATAGGCCTGGAGACGGGCCAGGGCGGGCTTCGCGGGAGCGGCCTGTCCCTGGGCCAGCCCGGACCCGGCCAGCGAGGAGATCAGGACGGCGGCCAGGGCTGCGCCGGCCGTCGAATGCATGGACCGTCTCATGGGGCCTCCTGGAGGCGCAAGATTCGATTTCGCCAGGAAAAAATTATAGCATGGAGCCGGCCCTGCTCAGTTGAGCAGGAGCAGGACCTTTTTCTTGGCCAGCAGGCCGCCGGCGGCGTCGAGGACGCGCAGCTCGAAGTTGCGGCCCGTCTTGCTGCGCAGGATGTCCTCCCGGCCGTCGGTGCCCCGGGCCATCCCCTCTCCGATCTGTTGATCGGTGCCCCCGACCCTCGCGGCCGCGGTCGCCGTGACGGAGTTGAAGGCATCCGCATCCGCCGCGGGCAGGGTGAAGAGGATGAATTCCCCGAGCTCCTTTCCGCCGCCGATCTTGCCGAGCGAGGTCACCAGGTGGCCGTTGCGGAAAAGCTGAACCTCCCAGGTCTCGGCCGGCTGACCGAGGGTCTTGGACAAGGGGCGCAGATTGATGGAGTAGCGGTCCTGGCCGGGCGTAATGGTGCAGTACAGGCTCTTGGGGAGTTTGATCTTCTCCGGTTTCCCGGCCTGCGCGCCGTCCGCGGCCGCCGGGGCCGCGAGAAGCGTCCAGGAAAACGCGAGCAGGGCCGCGAGGGCCAGCGGCGTCACGAAGGCTTTTCGTTTCTCCATGCCGAACCTCCCATCGATCGTCGGAATCTCATCCGGAGAAGCCCATGATACCCCCTCTGGCCCGGGATTGGCAATGGAAGCCGCCCCTTGACAGGAACCCCCTGGGCCCTCATATTAAGGACATAGGCCGGCAGGGGGTCAATTCTTTTCCCGTTCCAGGGAAGCATCATAGCCAGCGGATCGTCGGGGGAGGTGGTGCCCTTGCGATAGGAACGATCTTGCCGCATCGATATCCATCAGGACTAACCTTTTTTTCGCTGGAAATGGGGGGGAAGATGTTGAAGGGAAAGAGGGGCATTTGGCTTTCTTTGGTCTTCGCGCTCACCCTGGTCCTTCAGGGAAGCTCCCAAACGGGAACGCCCGTCGCCGGCATCCCCTGCGTCAACAACCTGACCACGGTCAATTTCGACGACCTGCCCGACGCGTCCCCGTTCCTGGGGAACGAATACGCCTCTGCGGGGGTGACTTTCTCCGGGCACTATTTTGCGACGGGCAACGCCTACGCGATGTCCTCGGGCTTGGACTACTGGATCCCGGACGGGACCATCCGGCTCGATTCCTACTGCAACGCCGCGGGCTACATCCAGGCGAATTTTTCCAGCCCGGTGAACTTCGCCGCGGTCGATATCACCCCGTTCGAAGGCGCGCCGGGAGCGGCCGTCTACAGCCTCGGCCTCGCGCTCTATGACATCCTGGGCAACCAGCTCGCGGAAACGACGCTCAAAGGCATGCCGGACGTGACCTACCATCTCGAGGCGCAATGCGCCGGCGCCGCCGCGGCCTATGCCAGGTTCTACGGCTATTACGGCGACGCCGGGGCCGGGGGCGTGAACGCCGTGAGCTTCGACAACGCCGCTTTCGGCATCCGGATGGGGAGATCGATCGATTTCGACGACCGGCCCGACGGATCCGATCTCATCGGCGACGAATACGCGGCCCAGGGCGTGATCTTTTCCGGGCATTATCGCACCTCCGGCGATCCTTACCCGATGGCCGTGGGGATCCAGGGGCCGCCGGGGACCCTGATGCTCAACTCGTACTGCAACGCCGCGGGTTACATCCAGGCCGATTTTTCCATACCGGTCAGCTTCGTCTCGGTCTACATCACGACCTTCGAGAACACCTCGCAGACCTACAGCGTCGGCCTGCAGCTCTTCGACGCCGGCGGCAACCTGCTCGCGGAGAAGGCCGTCTCCGGCCCGTGCTGCATGACCTACCAGCTCTCCGCGCAGAGCGGGGGGCCGAATGTCGCCTATGCCCGGTTCTACGGGTACTACGGCGACGTTCAGAACGGTGACGCCTACGGCGTGAACGCGGCCTACGCCGACTACTTCACGTTCGGGAACTGCGGCTATAACTTCACGGGCTTTAAGTACGTCGAAAACAAGCCTGTTGTGAACAAGGCCAGGGCGGCCACGGCCATCCTGATCAAATGGCGTCTCACCGATCCGACCGGCGCGCCGATCTCCGATCGCGGCAGCTTTGTGGGCCTGACGTCCTATGCCGCGGCCTGCGGCACGATGGCGGGCGATCCCTTCCAGGCGGTCGAGGAATACACCTCGGGGCTCCTGTACCTCGGGGCCGGCTGGTGGCAGATCAAGTGGAAAACGCCCAAGGCCTATGAAAGGCAGTGCCGGGTCATGGTCCTCACCCTGGCCGACGCGAGCCGGCACGAAGCATATTTCTGGTTCAAGCAGTGAGGCACGCCCGGGCCTGAGAGCCGGCCGGCCCGGGCCTCGAAAGCGCCCGGCCAGCCCGGCGCGAGTCGCGGAGGCGTCAAGATCGGGACAGATGCGGAGGCGCAGGCGCCGGATCGGGCACGGATCATTCTACGGAGATCCCGCCGGCCCAGGCGGAATGCGTCCCGTCGGCGGCGAGGTATGTCCTCGCCGCCTCTTTTTCTTTCGCGTCCGCCGCCTGTGTCGAAGGGTGCGGAGGAGCCGTGGTCATCCTGTCCCCCCGTTCATTCGGATGCCGCCCGCTCAGGGCAGATATTCAAACGTGAAAACGCTCGTTGGCTGAAGGCTCAGCCAGCTCAGCGCTTTCAGGGTCCCGCCGGAGGCAGCGTCGCACGTCAAAAAGTGGCCGGTAATGGTGCGGAAGGCCACCTTGTTTCCCCCGAGGCTGATCAAGTCCAGCGGCTCCCACTCTCCCACGGCCGGGCCGTTGGCCAGCACTTCGCCTCCTCCCCCGTTCTGGGGCGAGACGTACTGGCCGGTCGTGACCCGCAGGGCGACCTTTCCGCAATAAAGGTCCTCGACCACCAAAGGCTCCCAGGGGCCGGCCGCCGGGCCGTTAACGATGATCGCGCCGCCGCCGCCACCCTGAGGCGAAACATAGAGCCCGTTATATCCCCGGAGGGCAATAGGCAGCGCGCTCTGATCGCCGCCCGGCATGCCCGGAACCTCATCGAGGCGGCAGAACTTGTAGCCTCGCGCCCGGAGCATGGGAACGAGCGACTGCATCAGCTCCAAGGACCGGTTCGCGCGCCAGACGACGTCCTGGTCGGCGGTGCCATCATGGCACAGGACGATCCCTCGCCGTGTGGCCTCGATCTCCCGGAGATAATCCGCCGCGCAGGCTTGCGGATCCTTGTGATCTCTCCAGCTCGCCCAATCGCCGGCATCGATATCCCAGTGGACCGGTCCGACATGGCTCAACGACGCGGTCAGGCTGGAGTTCAGGGCCGCTGCGACGCCCGGGCTCCAGCAGCCGTACGGGGGGCGCAAATAGACGACGGGGGAATCGATCCAGTTCCGGATCAGGCCGTCGGTTCGCGTCACTTGCGAGACGACGTCTCCGCCGACCGCGCCAAGCTCCACGAGGTTGGGATGGTCGAACGTATGATTGCCGATCAAATGGCCGAGGCTTTCGACACTCGGCAGGATCCCGGGAAGATCGGCGGCGAACTTCCCGGCCATGAAGAAGGTGGCCCGTATACCCTGGTCGCTGAGGTATTGCGCCAGCTCGACTGTTCGGGTGCCAACCCCCGGGCCCGTTGTCGCTCCCGGGCCGTCGTCGAACGTGAGCGAAAGCGTCCCTTCCGGCAGCGAAGCTCCGCGGATCAGGTCATCACGATACATCTTCGGATCCTCCTTTCCCGGATGGCGTTACAGCCGCGCGGCCGGCAGGGGGCCGTTCAGGCCTTCGAGCCAAATGGCCTCATGCTCGGGATCGAACCTCCCCCCTGCTGATCCAAGAATAATTCCGGCAACTGCACGTGTCAAGAAGGCTTAAGCCCCCTGCCATGGACATGGGAAACACTCTCCCTGGCCGGCTGAACGGCGGATCCGTGGCTCCCGTCCGGCCGGGAAAACCCTTGACAGACCTAGGCCTTGGTGCGATATGTACGAGAATAGAGGGGCAAGAGTCGTATCCTGAGCCAAGATGCGGAATGGCCTTTTAGGACCAGAAGCATGAGACCGCGGCAGCAGGTCGTCGTCATCGCTCTGCTCCTGATGTTCGCCATCGGGATCGGCGTTCCGTCCGGACTTGCCCAAACGGCCAAGGGGCCGCGGTTGGCCGTTCAGGTTGATGGACTTATGTTATTCCGGGGGGAATCGGAATCCTATGGCCGGGTGGCTTTTTCACCGTTCCTCGCTTTCGAGCTCGGGATCCTTTCCAGGTTCAGCCTCCGGGTGGGATTCAGCCCGCCGTTGGGGGGAGAGTCCGGCCAACAGGCGTTCGCGACGCACCTCGCCTTCAATGCCTGGCTTGGGAGGGGGCCGGACTTCATCGAGACCGGCGTCGGGTCATACTACCAGAACACCTGGTGCAACGGGCGGCCCGATTACAGAGCCTATACTCTCTATCTGGGTTGGCGCCATGTCTCAAGGTCCGTCGTCTTTCGGATCGGGGGGATCGCGGGGCTGACTCACGAAGGGGAACCGGTCGTCGGCATCGGCCTTGGCTTCGGGCGATCACTCGCGTCGCGAATATCCTGATCGGCCCAGGGCGGCCCGGCCTTCGAGCTCCCGGATTCCTTTCTCCCGCTAGGTAACTCGGTACGGCCGCGCCCTATTTTCGAGCCGTGGGCCACATCCGGATGGTCCGGGCCTGAGGCCTTCTCGCGGATCGCCAGCGAGCGCTCGCGGCGCACGGCTGGAAGACGAGACGTGCTTCACCCAAGCCGGCCTTGTAGCGTTCATAATGATCGGGATCGAACCGATCGCCCGTGCCTACCGGGTCCGCACTACACTGCGTTTTCCCAACCCTAGGGGCCGGTCAATTCCGATAGACCCCCAATTATTAAACCGCCTGCCGCTCGAGATGATGGAGCTGAGGTTCTACAGGCGGCCCTCGAACGAAGAACTCGCCTCCGTCATGAAGAGCGTGCGGGCTCGCATGAAGGGACCGCGGAAGGATTTCTCTGAAAAATCTCTCTGGCTTTACAAATTCTTCAAGGAATACGGAGAGCCTCCGGCCAAAGGCAAGATGAAGTTCTGGGACAAGGCCTTCAGCGAATGGAAGCGTGAGCATCCCGCCGCCGGGATCCGGTCGGCCGACAGTCTCAGGGTCGCCAAAGAAAGGCTGGACCGGCTTCTCCTCCGGAGTTATAAATCGTCCAGCCCTCTTGCCCCACCGCCGGCGCCGCAGTAGGATTAAGTCAACGCAGACGAGGTTTGTTAGATTGGAGGGAAAATGGCCCACCTTAAGATCACGATCCAGAGTTTCGACATCTTTTCTCATCACATCCAGGCCGGAGTCCAAGAGCACCTGGTTGTCCGCGCAAACCTTATCATCGAAAGAGATGGAGAGAGCGCGGTAGCAACTGCACACCTTAAAGAAACCCCAGGGGGAAAATTCGTCCCGGAAGATACGGAAGTCTGGCTCGCGGATGGATATCGCGGGCCCCTAAACTTCCGCATATTCCGAGAACAGATTGCCACCGCCTATTACCAGGCAATTCAGAATACATTCCATTACGATTCCACAACCCAGGACTTCGGACTCGAGCAGTTTACCCTTGCGCTGAACCCGCCCTACGTGTTCGAGATGGAAACCGAATAATAGAGGCGCGGGCGATTCCTACGGGTCGGGATCCCCAGCGACCGTTAAGTTGCCAGGCCCCAATCCCTCGCCGACCGGCGATCTCCCACACAGCGCGAGCCGCGGCCCTCTTGCTCCGTCGCAGGGGCAGCAATAGAATCGAGGTAGAAGAAAAGAGGTGAAAATAGGGGGAGGAATAATGAGCAAAGTCGAAACCTATTCGAACACCGCACACAAATGCTACTGCCAAATCAAATTGGATAGTGGCGAAAGGATACTTTTGTCAATAGCGAGTATGCCTTCACCGAGCATTAAGGTATTCAAAGTTAAATTTCTTGGAGTGCCCGTCAAGACCGTCTGGGAATACAATCCAACTATGGCAGGTGGATATGAGGCATATGTTCGAAAGTTGATTGAGATGTTTGCGGACCCTTCGGACGAAGAGCCGAAACACCCCTTGGATGCCATAAGAGACCGCCTGCTTCCCTGTCAATCTATTTCTGAGGTCCTCAATTCCCTTCTTGAAGCTGAACGGTCATTGGACTAGGCGTCTCCCCATGTAACGGTGGCGTGCTAAACCAAAATGAAGTCGACGCCTCTTATGATCCACCCTTTCCGCTTTTAATAACCGTCGGTTTGGCAATCGCGCTCAAAACTGCCCCAGCCGTCCCTTTCGCTTTCTTGATGATACCCACGACCTTGCCGTGCTTGTCTCTATTAATCTCGACAAGGTTCGCCTCCTCCATCGCATCCAACATAATATCGTTTTGTTTTTCCAGCCGCTTGAGGTTCCTTCTCAACTCCCTTGACGATAAACAAAAGAAAAGCAGCGCGACGAGCGCAGTGATAATACCCGTGACGATTTGATTCTGTAGCGCGTCGTTCATTTCCCCTCCATCTAGGTCAACCTTGTCGCGAACATATCACAAAAGAACATGATCCCACTACTAGCCGCTGGAGAAAGTGGCGACTTATAAACGAAAAAAGCCCTAAAAACAGCATAAAACAGCATTACCCGAGAACCGCATACGGTTTAGCAGTTTTTCGGCATAACCGTGCAAGCTGCTGATTATTAGGGGCGTGGCGGGAGGAGAACGAGAGCGCGCCTGGCCCGATTCGAACGGGCGACCTGCGGATTCGAAGTCCGACGCTCTATCCAGCTGAGCTACAGGCGCGCCTTATTGTTATCAATTAGTTCTAAGACTTCGAGATTCTTGCTTTGCGGCGTTTGTGACCAATTTGTGACTTTCTGACCCGCTGGGAGGGGCATCCGAGCTCTGTTTTCCTTGGATCACAAGCCGCTCCACCGCGTCCATTTTTCTCAAGTCCGAAGGATGTGAGTACCGCACTGTCATGGCGATTTCGCTATGGCCGAGGATTTCTTTCACCGTCACGAGGTCGACACCGTTCATTACGAGGTTCGTTGCGAACGTGTGGCGTAGGTCATGGAACCTGACATTCGAGAGTTT
>JBDKSB010000008.1 GCA_039683095.1 Acidobacteriota bacterium
CCACGGCCGCCGCGAGGATGAGCCCGTAGGTCGAGGCCATCGACAGGAGGAAGAAGGCCCCGGCGACGAGCACGGCGCTCGCGACGAGGAGGGCCTTGAAGCCGAAGCGGTCGACCATCGGGCCGAAGAACAGGGTCATGACGAGCATGGCGAAGTTCATGGTCAGGAAAAGGTCGCCGGCCGCCCCCTTGTCGAACCCGACCTTGGCGAAGAGCTCCGGCAGGATGGCCCCCAGGATGGCCATGACGATGCCGAACACGAACATCCCGGCCCAGGCCGAGGCCTGGAGCCGGGCGACGCCGGCGGCGGCAGCCCGGTCGGGGACGTCCATCGTCACTTCCCCTTCCCGCGCCTGGCCGCGGCCGGCTTTTCGCCCTTGAACGGCCGGGCGTAATAGAACTCGGTGAAGGCCCGATAGACCCGGTCCATGTGGCCGGGCGGCACGCCGTGGACGTTGGGCGAGACGAAGGTCGGCGGCACCTTCCCGGTCCTGGCCAGCACGGCGGCCGTCTCGGCCACGAGCGACATGGCGATCGAGACGGCGGCCACGGTCGAGCCGGCGGCAACGCGCTCGATCTGCCCGACGTCGACCAGGGCGTCCTCGGGCGGGACGTGGTTGTCGATGGCCACGTCGGCGATCTCGGACAGGACCTTGCCGGACGAATGGGTGCGCTTGGCGATCCCGACGTTGGCGTGCGAGGAGACGGTGACGACCTTGAGGCCGCGGGCCCTGGCTTCCAGGGCCATGTCGATGGGCGCGGCGTTCAGCCCGCCGTGGGAGAAGACCAGCATGACGTCGCGCTTCTCGAGCGGATAGCTCTGGAGGAAGACCTTGATGTAGCCCTCCTGGCGCTCGATCCAGAGAAGCTCCCGGGCGCCGCCGGGGCCGATGACGTTCGACCACATCAGGCGCGGATCGTAGAGCGGGAAGAACCCGACGAAGCCGCCGTAGCGCGGGAAGATATCCAGGACGGGAATGACCGAGTGGCCGCTGCCGAACATGTAGACGCGGCCCTTCTTCCGGATCGAGGCGGCCATGAGCTTGGCCGCGGCCTTGATGGCGGGCATCTCCCGCGCCTGGATCTCCGACAGGATCCACTGCATGATGCCGAGATAGTTCTGAGCGGACATGGGCAACTCCTTCCTAGGCCTTTTGGTTCTTCTTCGGATTGCGGAGGATCCCTCTCTCCGGCTCCGCTCGGGGTATTGCCTTTAGCTCCCCGGCCCCCCGGGAACCAGTCGTCCGGTTCCCCCCGCTTCGCGGGTCCCCTCTCCACGGACGGGGATCCTCAAGGCAATACCCCTCGCTGCCTCGAGAGGGAATCCCGTGAACGGACGAGTGAGCCGATTTTTCCCACGCCAGGCGGCCGCAACCGTAGAGGCCGGCGTCCTCGCCCAGGGCGGAGGGAACGACCCGGACCGAGCGGGCGGCCAGGGGCTGGGCCCAGCGCCGGAATTCGCGGCGCACGGGCTCGAGGAAGAGGTCGGCGGCCTGAAAGAGCCCGCCGCCGAGGACGACGACCTCGGGATCGAGCAGGCTGACGATGTTGGCGACGCCCATGGCCAGGTAGGTCACGGCCTCGGCGACGACCTCCCGGGCCAGGGGGTCGCCCTGGCGGGCCGCCGCGGCGACGGTCTCGGCCGTGACGGCCTCGATGGACCCGCCGGCCAGGCCGAGCAGGGCCGACGGTCTTCCGGCGCGCAGCGCGGCGCGGGCCTTGCGGCCTACCGAGTTGCCGGAAGCCTCGGCCTCGAACGAGCCCATCGCCTCGTATTCCGGCTTGAAGCGCGGGTCGAGCCCGAACCAGCCGACCGCGCCGGCGATGTCCTCGTGGCCGTGGACGATCCGGCCGCCGGAAACGATGCCGGCCCCGATGCCCGAGCCCACGGCGAGGAAGACGGCGTCGCGGGCGCCGGCCGCCGCGCCGCGCCAGGCCTCGCCGGCGACGTAGGCGCTGCGGTCGGATTCGAGGACCAGGGGGAACGTCACCGCGGGCAACCGCCCCTCCGGCCTTGTGATCTTATCCAGCAGCGGATACTGGTCCCAGCCGGGGATGTTCGGCGCCCAGACCCTGCCGCTCGCCGAATAGGCGATGCCCGGGACGCAGACGCCCGCGGCGAGCAGGCGCCCCCCGGCGGCGCGGGCCGCCCCGGCCAGGGCCTCGATCCGCCCGCGGACCTGGCCGGCCGCGGCGTCGCCCCCCGCCTTATCGATGGGGACCTTCTCCCGGGACAGCATCTCTCCGTCCCTGGTGAACAGGGCCGAGGCGATCTTGGTCCCGCCGACGTCGATGCCGCCGCAGAAGTCGATCATCGTTCCGCGATCCGGACGACCCAGACTTCGCGCGGCTGGAGGGACTTCTCGACGACGGCCCGGTCGCCGTCCCGGGTCAGGGCGACGGCCCGGCCCGACTCGAGGTCGGCCGCCGCGGCCCCGGCGGCGTCCGTCCGGACGCCGAACCTGGCCGTGACCGCCTTGTCCTCGCGGTTGAACCCGAAGAGAATGGCGTAGCCGTTCCCGCGGAGGAGCCGGCCCTCGACCAGGGCGTCCGGCGGGGAGACCGAGACGCGCACCGGGGCGGAGATCTTCAGCCAGTCGGCCAGCCCGGCGAAGAGCTTGCCGTTGTTGGGGTTCTTGAAATGGTGATAGGCCGAGGCGAGGAAGGAGCCGGCGATGATGGCCCTCCCCTTGCCGAACGGCGCGGCCACGATGGCCGGCCGCCCGTCGGGGAACGCGGCCACGACCCGGCTCGCCTGCCCGAAGACGTCCAGGCTCTCCTCGAAGAACAGGCTGTCGAGCTTGTCGCCGGGCCGGAGCAGCGGGAAAGCCTCGTCGGCCGACTTGATCTCGACGACCCCCGTCTTGGCCAGGGGCGTCAGCTCGAGTTCGCGGCAGCCGAAGACCTGGTCCAGGCCGCCGCCGGGGACGACCGGGCTGGAGGCGCCTTTCTCGTCCACCCAGCCGCAGCGGGCCTCGGTCAGGAGCGCGCCGCCGCCGCGGACGTATTCGACCAGGGCCTTGACGTGCGGCTGCGACATCATGACCGGGTAGGGCGCGATGATCAGCTTGTAGCCGGCGGCGCGGGGCGTCCCGAGGTCGCGGACGTGGAGGAAGTCGACCGGGATGTTGCGCTCGAAGAAGGCCCGGTGGACGCCCTGCAGGGATTCGCTCAGGTTGTTGACCCCGACCGTCTGGCCCTCGCCCGTGAAGGACTGCTGGCCGCCGACCATGTGCGACAGCGGATTGTACAGGACGGCGATCTCGGCCTTGACCGGCAGGGCCCCGAGGAAGAGGTCCTTGTTGGCCGTGACGGTCCGGGCGATCCGGCCGCCGGCCTCGGCCCGCTCGGTGACCTTGCCGTCGAGCTCGACCAGGCCGTAGCCGCCGGCCTCGTAGCCCGTGCTCATGGGATAGTAGGCGTAGATGTTGACGGCCCGGGCGCCGTAGGCGATAGCGCTCCACATCCAGTCGCGCGTGTCCGCGGCCACCACGGGGTAGCTCATCTTCAGGCCGAAGACCCCGTAGCCGCCCTGGAGCTCGCCAATGTAGAAGCCGCCGTTGCCGATGCCCATGGACCGGACGAAATCGAGGCCCGCGGCGCGGTAGAAGGGCGACCAGGGCTTTATGGTCCAGGCGTGCTTGGGGTAGATCGAGGCGCCGTAGAAATCGGCGCTGTCGGACATCTTGCGGTCGTCCGGCGTGCCCGACCAGTCGGGCCGGGTGAAGATGCCAGGGGCGGCCGAGTGGCTGGTGACGACCGTGTCGGGCAGGACCGACTTGACGGCCGCGGCCTTGAGGGCCAGGTCCTCGGCCAGCTTGTCGGAGATGAACTCCTTCCAGTCGATGTAGTCGGTGAATGTCAATATGGTGCCGTAGCGGGGCGGCTGGACCTCGTCGAACGACTTCATCGTCCGGTACCAGGCCTTGTTCAGGGCCTCGATCGCGCCGTACTTTTTCTTCAGCCAGTCCCGGAAGCGGGCCTGGGTCGAAGGGCAGTAGCAGAACTGGACCGAGGCCAGGTCGCCGACATAATAGACCTCGGCCCAGTTGATGATATGGGGCTCGCTCCAGAGGTCCCAGCCGTAGAAGGCCGGCTTGCCCTTGACGGCCCGGGCCGCGGCCTTGAAGAACTCGAGGACCTTCGCCTGGACGCCGGCGTGGTCGAAGCAGAAGCCCGGCGCGGCCTGCGACTCGACGGCCACGCCGTTCGAGGAGACGAACTTGCTGTCCGGGTGCTTCTCCCCGACCCAGTCGGGCGCCGAGTCGATGTAGACCTGGACGATGACCCGGAGACCGGCCTCGCCGGCCAGGTCGGTCAGGAGCTCGAGGGCCGAGAAATCGTACCGCCCCTCGGCCTTCTCGCAGGCCGTCCACTCGATCCAGGTCCGGACGGTGTTGAAGCCCAGCCGCTTGATCTGGTCGATGTCCTTCTTCCAGGCTTCGCGCGACCGGGGCGTCACGGCCTCGAGCATGGGGGCCCGGGGCTTGCCGCCCGCGTACCAGACGGAGACGGGGAAAAAGCCCCTGGTCTTGTCCGGTCCGGCCGGTCCGGCCGGGGCGGCGGCGGCCGGGAGGCCGGCCGCGGACAGGACGAGGGCGAGCACCATCGCGGCGGATCGTGCGTTTCTCATGCTTTTCACCTTTCGCGGCGCTTAGTCAGTTCCGGGCGGAGCGGGCGCCGAACGACTTGCCGACGACCTCGAGCAGGTCCGCGTTCCCCGAGCGGTAGTCGCCGCCGAGCTCCCAGATGATGACGCCGGCCGAGCCCTTGTCCTTGACATACTGGGCCTTGAGCCCGGCCGAGCTCATGTCGTCGTAGGAGATGACCAGGCCCCCGTCCGTCCGCCGCAGGTAGGGCACCTGGGCCTCGCTGTCCCAGACGCGGGACCAGCCCGAGGAGGGCAGGTTCATGACGTCGACGTAGGACCAGCCCTGGCTGGCCGTGAACGGCGCCCCCATGGCGCCGCAGTCGAAGGACCGGCCGAAGAACGGCACGCCGATGAGGAGCTTGTCCAGGGGCACCTGGCGGCTGCGGGCGTAGGCGAACGACTCGTCGACCGAGCCGCAGCTGTCTCCCGGCGGCTCGTACAGGGGCGAGTTGTGGCCGGAATGGTCGGACCAGCTGCCGTGGTAGTCGTAGGTCATGATGCCGATGAGATCGAAGGCGGCGGCCAGCCGCTCGAAATCTATCCAGCGTCCGTAATAGCTCCCGGACGGGGCCGCGATCGTCAGGAGGAGCGGCGGCGATTGGGCCCTGAAGGCGGCCGAGAGGGTCTCGACCAGGAGCGAGAAATCGGCCTTCTGCTGTTCGTTCGAGACGAACTCCCAGTCGAGGTCGGCCCCGTCATAGGCGTTGGCCCGGCAGAAATCGACCAGCGCGGCGGCGAAGCGGGACCGGTTCTCGGCCGTCGCGGCCGTGCCGGGAAAGCCGGCGCAGTTCCCCCAGCCGCCGAGGCTGACGATGATCTTGACGCCGTTCGCGCGTGCGGCGGCGTTGAGATCGGGATAGAGGAAGCCGTCCGGGACGACGAGGTTCCCGGAGGAGTCGGGCCAGGCGAAAGCATGGGCGATATGGGTCAGGAAAGCGAAATCGATCGCGGTTTGAGGGTACTCGGCCTTGTTATCGGACCGGTAATAGCCCATGACGACCTTGTTCGGCTTGATCGGCTCGGTCGGGACCTGGGCGACCTCGCAGGCGAACGAAGCCAGGAGGATGGCGGTCAAGGCAAGGGCCGGCCCGGCGGCAGGGACCGTTGTCCGTCGTCGGAGGCAAGACATGAGCGCGCTCCTATTCTTAGCTTATCGCCGCCCCTTTTTCAATGGACGAGACTCCGGAGGAGGGCCTGTTTCTCCGGCGACCTGGCCAGGGCGTCCCAGGACCAGAAAACAACCCCGATCGACGGCGGCTTCAGGGCCTCGGCGGCCGCGGCCCGGAACTCGCCGGGCGGCAGCGTCTCCGTGACATAGGCCTCGGAGACTTGGGCGCTGGCCAGGACGGGTGCGCCGGTCCGCGACGAGATGTCCGCGACGACGTCGTGGATCCAGGCGGGCGGCCGCCGGACCATGTGGTGATAGCACATCGGCGAGATGAGGTCGACCAAGGGCGCCAGGCGGGCCAGGTCCTGGCCGGCCACGGCGCGGACGGCCCCGCCGAAATCGTCGTGCCGCCAGGGCACGGCGTGCAGGTTGACCTTGACGGCCGGCTTGGCCTCCCGGGCGGCCTTGGCCAGGCGCTCGACGGCCCGGGCGATCGTCCGGCACTTCCATTCCGTCCATTCGGCGGCACGGGCGGACAGGATCCAGCGGGCCTTGTCGGCCGTCGTGCCCAGGGTGGCGGGAAGCGCCACGCCCATCTCCTTCTCGAAGCCGGCCAGGCAGACCGGGCAGAAGCAGGTCTGGGGCAGCGTTTCCGGGGCCCGGTCCGGCGCGACCTTCTCCCAGAACACGAAGTAGCGGATGAAGTCGAGGCTGACGGCATACGGGTCGCCGGCGGCGACGAGCGCCTTCAACCGCCCGATCTTGCGCCGGAGGTGATCCTCGCGGGCCGGGCAGACGAATTCGACCCAATCGTCGCGGGCGGGAACGCCGGAGGCGGTGATCGCGGCCAGGCCCGGGTCCGCCTTGATGGCCTCGGGGTCCTGGAAGACCGGGAAGATGAGAAAGAGATCGAGGCCTTGGGACTTGGCCCCGGCCCGGAACTCAGCGTTCCCGAGCAGGGCGTCGCTGACGAAGGCCGTATTGATCCCGAGATCCCGCCAGGCCCGGAAGAGGCCGTCGAAAGGCGGGGCGGCCTCGTAGATCTTGACCCCGACGACGGGGCGCGGAGCGGCGGCCCGTCCTCCCCCGGCGCAGGCCGCGGCCAGGAAGATCAGGGCCGCGGCCAGGGCGAGGGCCGGGGCTGTCCTTGAAAAAAGCCTGACCGGTGGAGGTTCTGCGAACACCGTCCCTCCTTGGAGAAGATGGATCAGCCCAGTTCGGGGAGGCAGAAGGAGATCGAGCGCCGCTCGCCGCAGGCGCCGCAGCGGAGCGCGGCCTCGAGCTTCTCGCACTTGAGCCCCTTCTCGGTGCGGATCTCGCTGGTCCACTTGCCGCCGCACGCGCCGCAGGACACCGGCAGGACGAGGGTGACCGTGGCCCGCCGGCCGCGACCGTCCGTCTTGGGGACGTCGACCGCCCGGACGCGGAAATCCAGGCCCTGGGCCTCCTTCAGCTCGCTCAGGAACGACCTGTAGAAGCGCAGCGTATCGGCCGATTTCTTGACGGCCAGGCGGCGTCCCGCGGCCGTGCGCATGTTGGCCGGCAGGACGGAGGCATAGGTCAGCTCCTTGCTCAGGGAATCCATGGCCGCCGACTCGAGGTTCCGGCCCCGGAGGGTCGACTTGACGAAGAAGTTGGCCACGCCGAGATAGCCGAACTTCGACAGGAAATCGGCGTCGTGGACGATATCCGCCAGGCGGTTGCGGCTGGCGCCGGATTGGTAGAGCGAGCGCAGGGCCCGGAGGACGTGGCCGATATCGGCCATCTTCAGCCCGGCCTGCTCGAGCGTGGCCCGGGCCAGCTGGGCCGCCGCCTCCTCTTCGGGCTTGTCGTCGGCGTGATAGCGCCCCCCGGCGAACTTCCCGGAGTCGTGGAAGAGGGCCACGAGCGCGGCCAGGTCCCGGTTCTCCTTTTCGGCCTTGGCCAGGCTGTAGGACTGGCCGGCCACGAGAACCGTGTGCTCCCAGAGGAAGCCCGGCCGGCCGTCCTTCTTCTTCGAGAACCTCTTCTCGGCCTCCTCGATCGTCCGCCGGACGCGCTCCACGAGGCCGGGCGAAAGCGTCGTGAGAGAGCGGTAGAATTCCTGCTGCTTGAGAAGCATGGGGGTGTGTGCCCGCTCATTATGTCCGGCCGCCGGACCTAAGTCAAGGCCGTGAACGCGTCCGCCGTTTCGCCGCCCGCGCATTGAAATGGCGGGGCAGAGAACATATGATGGGCCGCGTGACAAGGACGATCAGGTGCGGGGGACGGGAGATGACGGCCGTCGTGCTGGCCGGCGGGCGCGGCCGGCGGATGCGGGCCGACAAGGCCCGCCTGGACGTCGGCGGCCATACCCTGCTCGATCATGTCCTGGCCCAGATAGAGCCGCACTTCGACGAGATCATCGTCTCGGTCTCGGACGGCCGGCCGCCAGGTACGGCAGGCCGGGCCGGGCGGCGGCCGGATGTCAGGGCCGTCACGGATGGCGTCCCCGGGCAGGGGCCGATCGCGGGGATCCTGGCCGGGCTGAAGGCGGCCCGGAACGACGCCTGCCTGGTCGTCGCCTGCGATATCCCGGACATCGACCTCGATCTCGTTCGAGTCCTGGCCCGCACGGCCTGCTGGTCCGAGATCGCCGTCCCGGTCGGCCCCGCCGGCTTCTACGAGCCGCTCTTCGCCGTCTACCGGAAGTCCGTCATCCCCAGGATCGAGGGCCTGCTGGCCGGCGGCGAACGGAGCCTCCTGCCGCTCTTCGACCTCTGCCGCACGGCCGTCGTCCAGTTCGAGGACGCCGCCCGGATCCGCAACCTCAACACCCGCGAGGAATACGAGGATTATCTGCTCTCGCTCGGGCGCCGAAGGGCCCGCGGGTCCGGGAAGAAGCCGACGTCCGCGGGATAGGAGCGCCTGGAAGACCGTTTCGCCGGCTCAGTCGCCGGGCCGCGGAACCAGGCCGTAAAAAAGAAAACGGCCGGCCACCGCACCCATGAGGACCAGAACGAACGCAAGGTTCAGGGTCGGGCGAGAGCCGATCGGTCCGGCCGCGGGATGGGCCGTCGGCGCGGTCTCCGCTAAGGACAGGATGATGAGGATGAGCCCGCCGGCGAGCAGGGCCAGTCTCCCGAAGTGCAGCCGCCGAGGCACTCGCGTGGGGGGCCTGAGCGACGGTGCAGGCGACCTGTCAAGTCCGAAGACAGGCGTTTCCAAGGACTCGACTAGAACATCCACGGCGATCATAAGCGAAGACAGGAGCCAGAGCCCAGAAAAAAGCGGGTACGGATTGCCAGGCGGGGTGCCGGTGATCCAGGCTGTTGCCATGGCCCCGAGGGTCCCGGCGGTCAGGAAGAAAGACAGGCCCGTGTATCCCGGTTCCCAGGACGGCACCGATCTGAGCATATAGATCTTCGACATGCTCACCAGGAATAGGACTCCGTCCACAGCCAATGCGCCCATCACGATACTGAACGATAAGTCGGCTGCATTCCCTGTCCGGACAAGGATATCGGCCAGGACGATGAGGGCCAGCAGCGCGAGCAGGCACAGGATCTCGCGGCTGAGCCAGGACGTTCTCAGGTTCGCGAGGACCCGGAAGGCCCGGAAAGGGAACCGGAGATGGAAAAAGGAAAGGGCCGCGGCGATCCCGAGCAGGACGAGGGCCATTTCGAGGACGGTCAGGACGAGGTGCCGGGCCGGCATCAAGCTCCATCCCGGCGCGGCGAAAAAAAGCAGTATGGCGGACAGGACGAGGATCGCCCCGGCGGCCGTCTGGCCCAGAATGGTGAAGGCGACGAGCGGCCACTCCTTGAGCATCGGGGCCCTAGACTTCTTCCCAGTTGGCGACTTCGGCCCCCCGCTCGGCGGCGCGGGCGGCGTCCCGGTGGGGCCTGATGACCAGGGCCGGGTCGGTCTGGCCGGGATCGGGCAGCGGCACGATCTGGCGGACCTCGCCGTATTTCTTCCGCAGCTCGGCCAGGTCGCCGAAGTCGAGGGCCCGCTGGGGGCAGGCGGCGACGCAGGCCGGCGTCCCGCCGGCGTCGACGGCGTCATAACAGAAATTGCACTTTGAGACCGTGTTCGTCCGGACGTCGAAGCGGAGGGCGGTGTAGGGGCAGGCCCACTCGCAGTAGCGGCAGCCGATGCAGGCGCCCGTATCGACGAGGACGATGCCGTCGTCGCGCTTGAAGACGGCCTTGACCGGGCAGGCCAGGCCGCAGACCGGGTTCTCGCAGTGGTTGCAGGCCATCGAGACGTTGTAAGCGACCACGGAGGGGACCCAGACGCCGTCCTTCTTCTCCCAGCCGCCGCCCGTGACCTCGTAGACTCGGCGCCAGAGGAGGCCGGGCGCGAGGTCGTTGCGGTCCTTGCAGGCCATCTGGCAGGCCTTGCAGCCGCTGCAGGCCGCGGCGTCGAAGAAGAAGCCGTACTGGGTCACCATATCAGCCCGCCTGCGCCTTCTCGACCTGGACCATGATCGTGTGCTGGGCGTTGCCGAAGGCCAGCGGCGTCCAGCGCTCCGACGACAGGACGTTGACCGAGCCGCGCCGGTCGACGCCGTTCGCGTCCGGCGTCCACCAGGCGCCCTGAGGCAGGGCGACGACCCCGGGCATGATCCGCGGCGTCACCCGGCACTTGACCAGGCAGGCGCCGCGGTCGTTCCAGACCCTGACGGTGTCGCCGTTCCGGATCCGTCTCGCCTCCGCGTCGACGGGGTTGAGGAACAGGCGCTGGGGAAAGGCCTCCTCGAGCCAATCGATGCCTTCCATGGTCGAGTGGACGCGCGAGAGATAGTGGTGGCCGATGGCCGAGAGCGGGTACTTGGCCGCCTCGGGTCCGAAGGGGCTCTCCCATTCCTGGATGTACTTGGGCAGGGCCGGGATCTCGTCCGGCCGGTCCATGTCATAAAGCGTCTTGGAGAAGATCTCGATCTTGCCGGAGGGGGTCGGCAGGGGGTGCTTGACCGGGTCCCGCCGGAAATCGACGAAAGCCACGGCCGGACGCGTCACCGGGACCGAGTAGACGCCGGCGTTCGAGCGCTCGAACTCGTCGAGCGTCGGCAGGCCGGGGAAGCGGGTCGCCCGGTAACGGTCGAGCGACCAGGCCACCCAGTCGCGCTCGGTCCGGCCCTCGGTGTAGGCCTGTTCGAGGCCGAGCCGGGCCGCGATCCCGGCGCAGATGCGGTAATCGCTCCTGGCCTCGCCGGGCGGCTCGACGATCTTGGGCATGAGCAGGACCTCGTCGCCGTACTTCCAGCCGTCCTCGAGCCCCCAGGTCTCGAACTGGGTGCAGGCGGGCAGGACGAGGTCGGCGAACCGGGCCGTCGGGGTCAGGAAATTGTCCTGGACGATGATGAACTCGGCCTTCGTCTCGTCGGCCAGGATGCGGGCCGTCCGGTTGATGTTGCCGTGCTGGTTGATGAGGGCGTTGCAGGCCACGGCCCAGATGCACTTGATGTCTGAGGCGAGCTTCGACGCGCCGCGCAGGCCGTCGGCCGGGCCCATCGCGCGGCCGCGGAGGACCGCTTCGGTCCAGAGGAAGCTCGGGATCATGGCCTTGACCGGGTTGTCGCCCGTGGGGAAGACGAGCCAGAAGGGACCGCCGTCGGGGGCCTGGAGGGCTATGCCGCCGGCCCAGCCGCCGGGGACGCCGACGTTCCCGGTCAGGGCCGCGAGGACGCAGCCGGCCCGGACCGCCTGTTCGCCGTAGGCCCGCCTCTGCATGCCGTAGCCCTGGTAGAGGACGCCCGGCCGGGCGGCGGCGTATTCGCGGGCGATCCGGGCGATGGTCTGGCGCGGCACGCCGCAGATCCTCTCGGCCCATTCCGGCGTCTTGGCGACGCCGTCCCGCGTTCCGAGCAGGTAGTCCGTGTAGCTCTCGGCGCCCTCGGCCCCGGCGGGCATCTGGCTCCCGTCGAAGCCGACGCAGTGGCTGCGGACGAAGGCCGCGTCGTGGAGGTTCTCCCGGACGATGACGTAGGCCATGGCCGTCATCATGGCCGCGTCCGTGCCCGGGCGGATGGGGATCCATTCGTCGGCGAGCGCGACGGCGCTCAGGGTCAGCCGCGGGTCGACGCAGACGACCCGGGCCCCCTTCTCGCGGGCCTTCTGGACGAAATACTCGCTGTTCGTCCCGTCGCGCATCTCGGCCGGGTTCCAGCTCCACATGAGGATGTACCTGGAGTTGAGCCAGTCCTGCCGCTGGTTGCCGGTAACGCCCGTGCCGTAGACGGTTGGGGTCGCCGCGGAGATGGCCGCCCAGGAGTAGCTGTTGTAGAAGCCGAGCGAGCCGCCGAAAAGGTTCATCAGCCGCTGGGCGGTCTGGCGGCCGTTGATCTGGTTGTAGCTGCCGGTGCCGTAAGGAACGTAAAAGGCCTCGTTGCCATAGGCCGCCTTGATCCGCTTGAACTCGGCGGCGATGCGGTCGAAAGCCTCGTCCCAGGAGATGCGCTCGAACTTGCCCTCGCCCCTCTTGCCGGCGCGCTTCAACGGATGCATGAGGCGGTCCGGATGATACTGCCGGCGGCGATAGGCCCGGCCGCGGACGCAGGCCCGGAGCTGGGGGTCGGCCACGGTGTCGGACGGTCGGTCGTCGGTCTCGATGCGGACGATGCGGCCGTCGCGGACGAAGGCCTTGAGCAGGCAGCGGCCGCCGCAGTTGTGGGAGGGGCAGCCCGTCCGGACCATCCGCTCTTCGGCCCCGGGAGGCGCCTGCTCGATCAGAACGTGGCGCGGGTCGCGGCGGCGGAATCCCGGAAGGCTTTTCGAAGAGGCCGCGGCCGATCCGACCGCGGCGGTCCAGCGAAGGAAGCCCCGGCGGCTCATGGCCGAGGTCTCCATCCCTTTCTTGATCACGCCGCCATTATTGACGGGAAGCCCGGGGCAGTCAAGACGGGCGGGCGCCGGGGGCGGGGGCGGGCTCGCCCCCCGGGCGCGTCCGGGACCGGCCGCCGGCCGGCTCAGCCGACCTGGGTCGTCAGGAAGATCTGCAGGCCCATCTGGCCGATCTGGTCCTGAATCTCCTCGATGCCGTCGATATGGGCGTCCTCGTCCTTGAGGATGCCCTCCAGGATCTCGCGGGTGGCAAAGTCCTTCACGTTCCCGGCCAGGACGATGGCCTCGTTGTAGGAGTTGATCGCGCCTTCCTCGGCCTTGTGGTCGTTCGCGAACATCTTCGGGATGTCGGCGCCGACGAAGATCTTCTTGAGGTCGCTCACGACCGGCAGGCCCTCGAGGAAGAGGATGCGGCCGATGAGCTTCTCCGCGTGCTTCATCTCGGCCACGGCCCGGGCCTCGATCGCCTTGTGGAGCTTGCCGTAGCCCCAGTTGTCGCACATCTCCGAATGGACCATGTACTGGTTGATGGCCGTCAGCTCGTCGGCCAGCAGCGAGTTGAGGACGTCGATGAGCTTGGGATCGCCTTTCATGTCACCCTCCTTTTGGTTTCGGACCCGGTACGGTCCGTTCGGAAGATATTCTAGGCCCTTCCCCGGACAAAGGCAATCGGCCCCGGGAGGAGACGGCCGCCTTGCGGGCGGGGCTGGAGCGGGGAGCCGTTTTTGGCTAGAATGCAGTCATCTCCGAAGGAGGGACGCATGAGACGCTCGATCATCCTGGTCGCGATCCTTGTCGCCGCTCTGCTCCTGGCCGGGTGCGCGCCCGGCCCCAACAGCGCCGAGAAGACGCCGAACGCCGGGGGCAAGACGGCCGGCTTTTTCTACGGGCTCTGGCACGGCTTCATCTCGCCGGTCACCTTCGTCATCTCTGTCTTCAGCCGGCATGTCCGCCTCTACGAGGTCCACAACAACGGGACCTGGTACAACTTCGGCTTCGTCCTCGGGGCGGGCCTGTTCCTGAGCGGCGGCATCCTCGGCCGGAAGAAGAAGCGAGGCTGAAGGGAGATCTGGGAAGGGGTTTGACTCCCCTTCATTCCAGGGTAACCGTCTTCGCCGGGCCGTAGAGGATCCCGTTGAACAGCAGCTTGAAGGTGCCGTGGGGCTGGCCGCGGAACGCGATCTCCGGCCCGTAAAGGAAAAGCTTGCCCCGGCCGACCTCGGCCTCGGCGACCTGGACGCTCCGCCTCAGATAGGCCTCGCCCCAGGCCCAGCCGCTTCGCAGCAGCTTGCCGTCGTCGAACCAGGCCACCGGCTTCACGCCCTTGAGCTCGGCGTCGGGCGGCAGCGTGAAGGCCGGCGTATTGTCGTAGAAGACGTCCACCGTTTCCGGCATCCCCTGGCCCAGCGGATGGCTGTTGTCCACGCGGGCCCTGAGCACCGAGCCGGGGATATAGAACTTCGCGGCCTTGAGCGGCGCGGCCGTCCCGTCCGGCCCGATCTCGACCAGGGCGTTGGCCAGCGGCAGCCGGAAATGCTCGGCCAGGGCGGTGGCCGTGTCGAGGGCCAGGATGGTCCCGCCCGCCTCGACGAACCGGCGCAGGGCCGGGATCGTCTTCTCGGCCGTGATCCGGCCGATCCGTCCCTTGTACTCGTCGGGAAGCGAGGCCGGCGGCTCCGGCTGGAAGCCCCGCGCCCCTCCCCCGCCGTCCGGGCCGGCCGCCGCGACGCGCGGGATCGAGCCGCCGACGAAGATCAGGGCATCGAACCTGGCCGCGAGATCCTCGCGGTCGAGGTCCGGGGCGAAGACAAGCTCGAACGGGAACTCGAACTGCTCGAGGAGCCAGCGGATCCAGCCCGAGGCCATCGATCCGCCGTACGTGTCCCAGAGCCCGATCCGGACGGGCCGGAGCTCGAAAGCCGGCCCCTTGGGGGCGGAGGCTGCGGCGCCGATCTTCAGGCCCAGCTCAGCGGCCGCTTTCCCCAGGACAGCCGCCGCCTCTCCGGACGCCGGCGCCCAGATCGTCCCCGCGGCCCAGGTCCGGTCGCCGGTCTCTAGCGGCTCCCTCAGCCAATAGACCCTGGCGCCGGCCTTGAGCAGCCGGTTGACGGCCGTGAACGTGTCGTTGATGCGATGGTCGAGGAGATAGCCGGCCGCGCCCGGCGCGGCGTCGAAAACGCCCGCTGGCGGCTTGACCACGCCCGTCAGCCGTTCGAAGGGGCCGTCAAAGCCGTCGAGGATCCGGTCGAAAGCGACGCCCATCTGGTACGCCAGGGTCCAGCCTGCGGCGTCGTAGGGCGGATTGGGGGCGCCGCCCGGGTAGGGGAAGTCGTTCGGATGGTCCTGGGGCTCGAACATGGTCAGCAGGTGCGGCCGGAAGGCCTGGGCGGCCCTGATGACGTAGGAGCCGCGGGGGTAGCGCCGGCCGGCCGCGTCGAAGTCGGCCCTGGCCCGCTCGACGGCGATGCCGCTCTCGATGAGGGCGTTGACCAGCTTGGTCGCCGTCGGGAAATCCGCCTGGTCGGACGGGATGACGTAGCCCCGCGCGTCGCGGCGGGCCTTGTCGAAGATCGCTTCGTAGTACTTGACGTCGGCCCCGCGGCCGCGCCCGAAGCCGCCCGGGCCCGGCGCGCCGCTCCCGGCGCCGGCGGCGCCCCGGCCGGCCGCCCGGTCCTTTTCGATGGCGGCCTGGACGGCGGCCACCGTCCCCGGGACGATGGTCCAGGAGTCCCGGCTTCCCAGCTCGATGGCGTGCCGGCCCATGAGATAGCGCCGGTACAGGAAATCCTCCCGGTGCTTCGAAGCCACGTCGAGGATGGCCAGGTCGGCCGTGATCGAATACTCGACCGACTGGCGAAAATGCCATTTCTGGGGCGCGACGGGATAGGGATAATCCTGGCTGGGCAGCAGCCGCTCCGGGATGAAGGGGATGTCGACCGGCGTCGGGCTGCCGATGGCCTCGGTCAGGATGCCGATGATGTTGTGGAAATAGCCGGTGCTCCGCAGGCCGCCGTTCCACCAGGTCGAGTACGGCGCGCCCGAGCGCATGGTCGCCCCCGGCTTGCCCTCGGTCACGAAGCGGTTGTGCATGGACGCCGCGACGAGGTCGATGCCCATGGGGATGAGCGGGTCGAAGTCATAGTTGAACGGATCGCGGAACGGCGGCGCGAACAGGACCGTTCCGGCCGGCCCGGTCTGGTGATGGTTGTAAAGGACCTGGGGGTGCCACTCGACGAACAGCTGCCGGCTGATGGCCTTGGTCTCCGGCTGGGTGTTCATGTAGAAGTCGCGGTTGTTGTCGTGGCCGATGTACTTCTGGTAGAGGACGGGCAGGCCGTTCATCGACCGCTTGGCCGGCTCCTTCTCGCGCATGTACCAGTCGGCTACGAGGTCGAGCCCGTCGGGATTGGCCGGCACGGCCAGGAGCACGACGTCGTCGAGGATGCGGCGCGTTTCGGCGTCGTTCCGGCTGACCATCCGCCAGACCAGCTCGATGAGCTGCTGCGAGCCGAGGATCTCCGTGGCGTGGAGCCCGCCGTCGATCCAGACGACGGCCTTGCCCGCGGCGGCGAGCTTCCGGGCGCCCTCGTCGGTCAATCCCTCCGCTAGGGCCAGGCGCTTCGAGATGTCCCGATACCGTTCCAGCCGGGCCTGGTTGGCCGGCGATGTGACGACGGCCATGATCATCGTCCGGCCCCCGGCCGTCTTCCCGATCTCGACGACCTTCAGCCGGTCCGACTCCGCGTCGAGCTTCTTCCAGTACGCGGCCAGCTGCCTGTAGCTGACCAGCTGGTAATCGTCGCCGATGGAAAAGCCGAATTGCTCCTGTGGGCTCGTCAGCCGGGCCGCGGCGGCGGGCATCCGCAAGGCCGCCAGGACGGCCAGGACCAGCAGGATGGACAGGGCGGGGCGCGGCGAGCGGCGGGTACGGGTCCGGCACGGGATGGACACGGGCATGCCTCCTCGATGGGTTCGGAGGAGGTTCTATATCAGAGGATGCGGGAGGGTGTCAAAGGCGGAAGGGCGGCGCGGCCGTCACCAGACGCCCGGGATGAGACGGGACCGGACCGCCAGGGCGTATTCCTCGTACCAGAGGAGGTCCAGCTTTAGCATGCGGTCCTCGAGGCAGGTCCTGAGGATGAGCAGCAGGCCGGCCAAGCCCTGAGGGATAAGGGCCCAGGAGGAGCCGAGGGCGAGCGGCGTCGCCAGGCCGAAGAGCAGTCCGCCGAGGTAGCCGGGGTGGCGGCAGAACCGGTAAGGGCCCTCGCGGCAGACGGTCTGGCCCCGGTCAGATTGGATGCGGGCGACGCTCGAGAAGAAGGCGTTGACGCACTTGGCCCAGGTCATCAGCCCGTGGCCGGCGACGAAGGCGGCCAGGGCCAGGACATAGACGAACCAGGGTAAGGCGGCGCTCCAATGGAAGCGGCCCGCGTCCAGCGCGGCCAGGATGACCGCCGCGAAATAGAGCGGCGTCGAGAGCAGGTAATATCCCTTGTCCCACCATTTCATGCCCCGGCCGGGGCGGAGCCGCTCGGCGATGAGCCCGTTCTCGCTGCTCACGAGCCGCGAGGAGGCCGCGAAGGCGGCCGCGGTCCCGGCCAGGAAGAGCCAGCCCTGCCAATAATCCAGACGGCCCGCGGCCGCGAAAATAAAAGCGCCCAGGACGGCGATGCCGGCAAGGTGGGCGGAAACGAGCCGGACCCGGACTCTCCTCATAGTACCATTATCGGCGAGAGCCCCGACGGATGCAATATCGCCCCTGCTCCTGTCCTGACGATCCGCCCGACCCGCCTACTTCCCGGCCTCGCCCCGGACGACCCGGAAGCCCGTGCACTCCGGCGAGGCCGCCGGGCGCGCCTTGGGATCGGCCGGCCGGTCGGCGCTGCCGCCGACCGCCTGGCCCGTGCCGTCCTTCGCGATCGCCCATTCGGCCGCGTTGCCGCCCAGGTCGAAGACGAGCTCCTCGCCCTCCTTGCCGGCCCCGGGGAAGCTGCCGGCTTCTTTCAGCAGGGCCGCCGGCCCGCCGATCTCCCTGATCTTGGCCGCAAGCCGGAGCGCGTCGTCGGGATTCGCGGCGTAGCCGGCCCAATGATCGAGCGTGTTCTCCCCGCTCACCCCCTCCGACAGCCTGGCCGCTTCCTCCGTGGTCGGCAGGCGCCAGGCCGCGCCGGTCAGCTTCGAGAGCCAGGCCGCGTAGGCCCGGGCCTCGTCGAAGGTCACTCCCGTCGCGGGGAAGTTCTCCTGGCCCGGGGCCGGTTGACGCTTAGGGTCGAAGGCCGCGTACTGGGCCCGGGTGACCTCGAAGCGGCCGACCTCCAGGCCGGCCCTCTTGACGGCCTCGGGGACGAGGGCCCCGGCCGGCCCGGCCTCGACGCCGAAGCGGCCCCCGGCCCGGGCGATGGACAGCCGGCGGACCGCCTGGCCCAGCGGCGAATCCGGCTTGAGGGCCTCGTTGGCCGCTTTCTCCGTCTTGAAGAACCAGCGGTCGAACCAGGCCATGTCCTCGTCGAGCTTGCGCAGCTGGTGGGCGTATTCCTGGAGGCCGTGCGGCTCGCCGGGGAAGAGCAGGAACTTCACCGGCACCTTGTCCAGGTGGTAGAGGGCCCGGTAGTGCGTCCAGCCCTGGCTCGTCGGGACGTTGCGGTCCTCGGTGCCGAAGAAGATGATGGTCGGCGCCTTGACCTTGTCCATCTGGAACAGCGGCGAGATGCGCAGGTAAAGCTGGGGGTCCTCGAGCGGCGACTTGCCCAGGTAGTAGGCGTCGAAGGACTGGCCGAAGTCGACGTTGGCCCAGTCGCTGATGAACTCGACGTCGCCGGCGCCGGCCGAGACGACCTTGTAGCGGTCGGGATTGGCGATGGACACGGCGATCGACAGGATCGAGCCGTTCGACCAGCCGAAGGTGCCGACGCGCTGCGGGTCGGCCAGGCCGCGGGCGATCATGGCCTCGACGCCCTTCTCGATGTCCTCGACGGGATAGTCATAATAATGGCCGCAGCAGATCGATTCGACGAACTTGAGGCCGTAGTTGGTGCTGCCGTGATAGTTCGGCTTGAGGATGAAGGCGCCGCGCTGGTTGAGGAGCTGGTGGGCGTAGGCCCAGCTCTCGTCCCACATGTCGAGGTCGGCCCCGGCCGGGCCGCCGTGGGGGGCCGTCAGCAGGGGGTAGGCCTTGCCGGCCTCGTAATTGTGCGGGTAGTAAAGCAGGCCCTCGATCTCCTCGCCCAGGGCGCCGGTCCAGCGGACGATCTCGGTCCGGGCCACGGCCTTGTCCTTGAAGCCGGGGTTGAGGTCGGTCAGCCGCGCCGCCGGGCCGAGCTTGGCGCCGTCGAGGGGGGCCCGGAACCACTGGCCCGGCAGGCTGGCCGTCGAATGATCATAGACCAGGACCCTGGCGTCGCGGCTGACGGCGAAGCCGAAGATGTTGCGGACATGCTCGCCCGCAAGGTCGGTCCGCTTCCAGGCGTCGCCCGTCTTGACGTAGCGGGCCGGGCGGAGACGGACGCCGTCGGCGAGCAGGGCGATGAAGCCGTCCGGCGCCGGCTCGAGGCCGCCGCCCAGGCCGTTGGCCCAGCCGAGGTCGACCTGGAGGTCGCGGCCCGCGGCCAGGTCGTAATAGTAGAGGAGGGTCACTGTCGCGGTGAAGAAGCGGGGATCGGACGAGTAGGGCGCGGCGAAGTAGAAGCCGCGGCCGTCCCGGGCCGGCCGGATGGCGGACGGGATCAGGCGCCTGCCGGCCAGGATCTCGCGGCGCTCGCCGGTCGTCAGGTCGTAAAGGAACGACTTGGGCAGGATCTTGTGGTCCCACTCGAAGCTCAGGTACTGGCCATGGACGGTCAGCGCCTTCCGGCCGTCGGGGCTGACGGCCCAGGCCTGAATGAAGTCCGTGTTGTCGGTCAGCCGGGCGATCTTCCGGTCCTTGAGGGACAGCTTGAAGAGGCGGACCGGCGGCTCGTGGAGGACGTCGTCGACGACCCGGGTCGTGTCCTTGCGGCGCTTGACTTCCTGCTCATAGAACGCCGGGTCCTCCTGGGCGCTGAAGACGACCGTATCGTCGTCGACCCATTCGAAGTCCTCGACGCCGCGGACGAGCCCGGTCACCGGGAAGGGCTCGCCGCCGAAGGGGCTCATCTGCCAGAGCTGCGAGCGCGACAGGTCGGGGTTCGGCTTGGGCAGGGGCTTGGTGCTGCGGAAGAGGATGGCCTGGCCGTTCGGCGACCACTTGGCCGCGGTGTTCAGGTCGGTTCCCCGGGTCAGGGCGATCTCTTTCCCGGTCGCCAGGCTGGTCAGGTAGAGATTGGCGACGCGGCCGTTCTTGTCCTTGTCCATCCGGCTCCGCGTCCAGACGGCCCAGGCGCCGTCGGGCGAGATCTCCCAGCCGGAGGCCGTCTCGGCCAGGAGGACGTCCTCGGCCGTCCAGGCGGCCCCGGGCCGGCCGGGATTCCCGGGAGCCGGCTTCTCCGGCACGGCGGCGAAGGCCGCCGCGGTGATGAGAACGGCCAGGGCTGTCGCGAACCGGATCGCTCGGGGATGTCCGACCTTCATGGGCCACCTCGCTCTTCGGATTTGAAGGGGATTCTTCCACCATTCGGCCGCGCCTGTCAATGAGGCCATCCGGGACCCGTCCGATAATCAATGTCCGGCCGCCCGAAGCGACTAAAGTTATCCAGCTGGCGGAAATACACTCCAGGAGGCTAGTTCGATGTCCTTCAAGCGCACACTTCGCCCCGTTGCCGCCGTTGTCCTCGCCGCGCTCGTGCTCTCGACCGCCGGTTTCGGACAAACGCGCCGGCATGATCTCTCCGTATCCTACGGCGCCCTCTCGATCGACCAGATGGCCGACATCCTCCAGGACGTGGTGACCATCGTCCTCACGCTCGGCTCGTTCAACAAGACCGACGCCAAGTATACGGGTGTGCCCTTCCTGACCTACCATTACTCGGCCAACTCCCGCTTCGGGTTCGGTTTCGCGGTCGGCGGCTACAACGTCTCGGGCACCCTGCAGTCGGGCGGAACCGACCAGGGGACGTTCAAGGAGCGGAACGCCATCGGGGCCGTCGAACTCGACTACCGCTGGATCATGCGTCCCGGCTTCCAGCTCTACTCCGGGGCCGGCTTCGGGCTCCGGTACCGGCACGGGACTTATCAGGCCGCCGATTCGGACACCGTCAACAAGTTCCTGCCGACGTTCCACATCAACGCCATCGGCCTGCGCTTCGGCCGGGCCGTCGGCGTCTTCTTCGAGCTCGGCGCCGGCTACAAGGGCGTCCTTTCGGCCGGGATCAACGGCCAGTTCTGAAGTCCCCGGCGGCCGGCCGGAACCTTGCCGCCGCGCGGTTCCTGGCGTAGCATAGCGTCACGGGAGGTGCGGCATGAGATGCAGGGTCTGCGGCAAGGATTACCCGTCGCTCTATCACTTCAAGACGGCCGACGTCTGCCTGAGCTGCTACGAGGGCATGGGCGAGGATGAGCGGGCGAAGGCGGCCCAGCCGAAGGAGATCTTCCAGCGGACGACGACGGCCTTCACCATCGACGGCTATCGCATCGTCAAGTCGTTCGGCGTCGTCCGGGGGATCACCGTCCGGTCCAGGTCGGTCTTCGGGACGATCGGGGCCTCGCTCCAGACGATCGTCGGCGGCAACATCACCCTCTTCTCCGAGCTCTGCGAGGAGACCCGGGCCGAGGCCTTCGAGATGATGGTCAACCACGCCGTCGAGCGCGGCGCCAACGCCGTCATCGGCGTGCGCTACGACGCGACCGAGATCATCCAGGGCGCGACCGAGGTCCTGTGCTACGGCACGGCCGTGCTCGTCGAGCCGGCCGGATGAGCCGGGCGGAGCCGGGGCCGGCCCGCGAGCGCGGCGGCAGCCCGGCCGCCGATTGTCTGAGGGGAACGTCTATCGTATAATCGGCCACGGTCCCGAGAAAGCCGGCGCCCGGGTGGCGGAACTGGCAGACGCACGACACTTAAAATGTCGCGGCCGCAAGGCCTTGCGGGTTCGATTCCCGCCCTGGGCATTCCCCTTCCCCCTCTTCGGGTCCGGCCGGAAGGAACGATCGGGGCGCAGCCCGACTCCTGATCCGAGGGATCATTTCCTTTCCAGGAACGCCAGGGCCCGCTCCAGGACCGGGTCGCGGCCAGCCAGCAGGTCGCCGATCGTCGGCCTCACCGGGAAGTCCGGGACAAGGCCGCGGTCCCCGGGATAACCGTCGACGGCCATCGTGGTGCGGACGAGCGGCACGGAGACCCGGATGCGGCTGCGGGGCAGGGTCGCCAGGACCAGGCAGGCGGTATTGCCGTAGTAGCCCGCCCCGCCTTCCTCGCCGAAGAACACGGCCTTCTTGTAGAAATGGAAGGCCGAGACCGCTTCGCCGGCGGCCGAACGGCTGCCTCCGTCGATAAGGATGGCCACCCGCCCGGCGAAATGCGGCGATCGGGGCATCTGGAGCCCGCGGTTCGGATGACCCACGACGTCGAACCGTCCGGCCGCGTTCTTCCGCAGGGGCCGGGCCAGCTCGGCGACGCTCTCCACGGTCTCGCTGGTAAAGCGAAAAAGATCGTAGCGATCCTTTTTGGCCTCCATGGCCCAATAATAGAGGAACGGCCGGTCGGCGACGTGGGCGAAGAGCATCTTGCCGTATTCGTCGAACCCGCCGCCGTTCCCGCGGAGGTCGATGACGAGGCCCGGGGTATTCTTCTCTTCGAGCGAGCGGAACGTTTCCGCCAGGAAGGCCGGGAACCCGGGCCGGGACTTGTCCTGGTCGTCGCCGAGGGCCCGGATGGTCAGGACGGCCGTCGAGCCCCGGAAGGACAGCTCATAATTCGGCCGGCGCCCGGCAGTCGCGGGATACCGTTCGCCCGGGATCCGGGCGATGTCCCCCGCCGTGATCCCCGGCACCGCGACCTCCCCGGTCTCCCCGGAGGTGCGGGAGCGGAGGCGGGCCCGGAAAGCCTCCGGCATTCCGAACCGGACGGCATAGAGCAGGCCGAAGGCGGCCGGATCCTCGAGCCGGCGGAGCTTGGCGGTCCTGATCCCGGCGTCGGCCGGGACGAGCGGCAGGAGGGCCTCGATGATCTCCCGCATGGGCCGGCCGTCGATCGCCAGGACTTCGGCGCCCTCGCCGACGCTCCGATCGCCGCTCAGGTTCCTGAGGATATGAACGCGGTCGCCGAGAATGCGGAGGGCGAACGGGAAATGAACGGGCTTGGCGTCTAAATAGGCCGCGGCCCCCTCGGACAGGGCGAGACGCGTATGGCCGTCCTGGATCGCCGCGATCAGGGGAAGGAGCCGGCCGTAGAGATCGATCTCCGTCAGCGGCCCGGTCAGGCCGCTCTTGACGGCCTCGAAGCTCTTCTCGAGCTCCGCGACCGGCGCGTACCTGTCCAACCCTCCATGGCCTTCCTCCAGGATGTCCCAGAGGACCGAGAGATCGGCCTTGAGGGCCTCGACGGGGAGCGTTCCCTGGGGATCGAAAGGGCCAGCCGGGGCTCCGATCTGACCGACGGCCGCCGGGGCGACAAGGACGGCCGCGGTCAATAGGACGAGGGCCGAAATCCCCGGCTTTCTACCCGTCCGCCGCATATCCCTAGTTTATCGCTTGCTCCCGGACACGTCCATCGAAGCCCTCGGCCCCCGAAGACCGAGTTCGGGGAGTACCGCGTGATCCTCGAGATCGACAGCCGTCATCTCCCCCGCCCCTCGTTCCAGACGATATCGCCACGGTCGAGCGACCAGTCGTTGCCGAACCAGCCGATGGCCCGGACGCCGTCCGTCCCGGAACGGAGCGCCTCGGCCGAGAAGAGCATCAGGTCGGGGAAGCCGGCGCCGCTGACGAAATATTGAACGGGCGAGGCGGCCACCCAGCCGGCGCTCCCGGTCCAGGCGACGGCGCCCACCGAGGCGACGTCACTCCCGGGGCGCGGCCGGACGAAGTAGGCCGCGTGGTCGGCTCCGTTGAAACGCTTCTGCCCGATCCGCGCCCACCCGCTCCGGACCTCGATCGGCGAGCCCGTCAGAAGCTTCCGCCAGGCGGCATTGGTGTCGGCGTTGCCGTAGAGGATGACGCTCCGGTCCTTGAATTTGGCCGGGTCGAAGGCCGTGTCCGGCAGGATCTCGATGCCGGCGTTGCCGCGGACCCAAAACGTCTCGGCGTCGTAGCGGGCCTTGGTGAAGGCCCGGAAGTCCTCGGCATCGTCGCCCCGCGTGCCGTAGACGAAGACGAAGCCGTGGCGGAACGCGTCTTTGAAGCCGCCCGAGCGCTGAGGGCCTTTGAGCGCCGGCGCGGGGCGGTCGATGATCCGCCAACCCTTCTCGCCGCGCTCGAGCCGGAGCCGGAGCGGGTCTATCCCGGTCTCGGACTGGATCTTCGAACCGTCGAGATCGATCGCGGCGATCTCGCCCGACGGCAGGGCCGGAAGATCGATGGCCAGCTGCTCGACATTCTCGGTCGTGCCCTTGAATATCTTGCCGGCCTCGTCCCGCTCGATCGCGACCGTGCTGTACTCGAGCGGCTTCCGCTGGGCCAGGATCTCGACCCAGCGCGACCGTGACGAGATCCCGGGGTTGGCCGTGACTAACTCGACGCGCCGGACCTCGGCGTCCGCCGGCCCGACATGGTCCTTCAGGAATTCGAAGAGCGGCGGCCAGTCGACGCACTCGCTCCCCCACCAGTGCCCCGCGCCCGGCCGCTCGTAATAGGCGAAATCCGGGTGGAACCCGCCCAGGAGCTGGCGCATGAAGCGGGCCTGGTCCACGGGCACGTTGTCGTCCTGGTCGCCATGAAGCACGTAGATGCCGTAATGAAGGAAGTTCCGGGCCAGGTTCGCCGTCTCGCTGGGATTGTTCGCCCGCAGGAGCATCCGCTCGACCGGCGATGGGTCCTTGTAGGCCATCCCGCCGCCGTACGAGGTGAAGCTCGTCCAGCCCGCGCTCGGGGCGATGGCCGCCCAGAGGCCGGGCACGGTCGCGCCGACCTGCCAGGCGCCGTGGCCGCCCATCGAATGCCCCGTCAGATAGGTCCGGGCGGGGTCGGTCCCGAAGAGCCGCTCCGCCTCGGCCCGGACCTCGAGCACGTCAAGCCGGCCCCAATCCTCCCAGTCGAAGCCGTAGGGGCGGCGGTTGGTCGCGGCCGCGATCCAGGCCCAGTCCTTCGGCTTATAGGCCCGGGCCTGGCCGCCGGCCTCGACGCTCGCCCCGTGGAGCGAAACCACGAGAGCGGGCTTCCGCCCGTCCGGCGTCCTGGCGCCTTTGACCATCGGCGCCACGCCGAAGTACTGGACGCTGCCGTCGATGTCGCTGATGAAAGTCCGATTGTGGTGGGCCGTGGCCGCGACCGCGTTGAGCTCGAGCGGGAGAACGGGCGTTTCGAGCGCCCTGCGGCCCGCCTTCGCCCGGGCCAGGACCTCGATCCTGACCGGCCCTTCGGACGCCGGCGCGTCGACGGCCAGCGGCACGGCCAGCTTCTGGGTGAAGAACGGGGCGACGGTCACGCCCAGGGGCGTCCGGATCTCCCGGCCGCCGACCCGGAGAAGGATCTCGACCCGCTCCAGTCTCACGGCCGTGGCGTTGACCAGGCGCAGCCCCGCCCAGACCGGGCCTTTCTCCCCGACGACGAGGTCCGGCAAGGTCATGTCCTTGTCGGTGAAGGAGACCTCCGCCGGCGGCTCATAGAGGCGGCCTTTGAAGCGGCCGCGCTCGCCCCGGAAGAGAAGCACGTTCCGCCCCCTGACCAGGCGAACGGGATGGCGCAGGTAGTCGGCGCCGTATTTTTCGCCGCCGCGGAGCTCCCCGTTGATCCAGGCGACATAGAATCCGGTCGCGTCGAGGATCATCGTCCTGGCCTCGTCGGCATCGACGGCCATGAACAGGTAGCCGCCCGTGAGCGCCTTGTCCTCGATCCAGCCGTCCCTGTTCGCCTCGACGGGAGCCCAAGCCTGGTCCTCGCCCTTGGAGTTCTTTCCGACAACGAGACCCTGGCGCGGCGCCACTATCGCGCCAGTCGCCATCTGCCAGGCCAGCAGGTCCGAAGCGACGGCCGAACGCCCATAGAAGCCGATGAGCCCGACGGCCAGCCCCTTCGTCAGGGCCAGCTCGGCCGCGCCGGCCGCGAGCCGCAGGGCGGGCGGCGCGCCGGCCGGCGGATTCGGGGTTCCGCCGGACCGCGCGAAAACTGCGACAAGAGAGATCATGACGACCGGAAATGAGGCGGTCCGGGCCGTTCGGCATCTCATGAGCGCTCTCCTCCGTATTTGATCGGGGCAAATTCGAACGGCCGCATGATAGCCGCTTTTGCTCCGGAGCGTCAACGCCGGGAACCCGGCAGCCGGTCGGGACGATCCGGGGCCGCGGAGCCGGGGGACTCGTTCCGCCGGGGAGCCGTCCGTCAGCGATACCTCTGCTTGTTCCGCTTGATCTCCTTGAGCCGGACGGCGAAGTCGCGGCCAGCCGCCTTTTCGCGCTGCCGGCGGGTCTTCTCGTCCTTCTTGAGCTCGAGGAAGCGCAGCTCGCGGCGGAGCTTGAGGTAACTCTCCCGGCGCGCCGGGTCGAGGGCGCCGTCCTCGACGGCGGCCCTCACGGCGCAGCCCGGCTCCCCCCCGTGGCCGCAATCGGGGAAGCGGCAGCGGGCGGCCAGGCGCTCGATCTCGTCGAAGGTCCGGTCGAGCCCGTCGTCGTCCGCCCAGAGCCCGAGTTCGCGCAGGCCCGGCGTATCTACGAGCAGGGCCCCGCCGGGAAACCGGACGAGCTCGCGGCAGGTCGTCGTGTGCCGGCCTCGCCCCTCCCGGGCGTCGCTGACCTCGCCGGTGGCGAACCGTTCCTCGCCGAGGAGGCGATTGATGATCGTCGATTTGCCCACGCCGGAGGAGCCGAGCAGGGCCACCGTCTTCCCCGGCTCGAGGTAAGGCGCCAGAGGGTCGAGCCCGCCGGCGGCCCGGGCGCTGACCGTCGCCACCGGCACGCCCGGGGCGACGGCGGCCGCCGCGGCCGCGGCCTCGGCCAGGTCCTCCGGGCGGAGGTCGGCCTTGTTGAGCACCAGGACCGGCGCGGCGCCGCTCGACCAGGCCGTGGTCACGTAGCGTTCGATGCGCCGGATGTTGAAATCGCCGTCCAGCCCGCTGACGAGGAAGACAGTATCCACGTTGGCCGCGACGACCTGGGCCTCGACGGCCTCCCCCGCAGCCTTGCGGATGAAGGCGCTCCGGCGCGCGAGCAGGGCCTCGATGAGGGCCCGGCCGCCCTCGACCTGCCGCAGGACGGCCCAATCGCCCACGGCCGGGTAGTCCGCCGCTCCCGCGGCCTTGCGCCGGAACCGGCCCGAGACCCCGGTCTCGAGCTCGCCGCCGGCCGCGGCGGCCGTCCACAAGCCGCGTTGCTGCCGGATGACCCGCCCGGGGACGAGGCCGCGCCCGGCGAACGGCGCGAACAGGTTTTCGAGGCCGGCCGACCAGCCATAATCCATCATCTCCATCATCGTCGGAAACTCCCTGTCAAATGACGCCTGGGGTCGGCGCCGCGGATGCGCGCCGGCCCTTCCCGCCCGCCGGGCCGCGGGCCCGGTCAACGTCCCGGGACCGGTCCTACGGGACGACCTTGTAGACCTTGTCGCCTTCCCGGACGTGCTCCTTGACCTTCAGGCCGGCCGAGATGCCCTTCGCGACCTCGGGGACCTGCAGGTGCTCCTGCTGGAGCGAATCCACGGTCTGGGTGAAGTCGCTCGTGTGCCCCTTGATGCGGATGGTCTCCCCGACCTTCAGGTTGCCGGCCGTGACCTCGATCACGGCCACGCCGATCTTCGGGAAATAGTGGGTGATGTGCCCGATCTCTTCGTCCGCCATGGTCCCTCCTCCCCGTCCTCCCGGCGCTCCCGCCCGGGCGGAATGATACCCCCGAACGGCGGGACCGTCAATCGGCCCGCGGGGGGCCTATTTCAGGAACGAGTAGTCCCGGCCGTACCGCAGCATCTGCTCGACGTAGCCCTCGGTGAGATCGATCTTGACGTCGACGATCCGGCCGCTCTCGACGACCGGCGTGTAGACCGGGTTGACGAACCCGGCGTAGGGGGCCAGGTGGAGCCTGGCGTAGCGCTCCAGCACTTCCTTGTGGAGCTCGGGGTCGACCTGGACGCCGTAGCCCTCGATCAGGGCCTTGGCCGCATCATAGTCGCCCTCGCTCGTGATCCGCTGGATCTCGGCCAGGAGCCGGCCGTAGAGGGCCCGCAGCTTCTGGTAGTCGTTGATGACGAAGAAGGTCTTGCCGTCCCTGGCCACCCGCTCGATGACGTTCTCGGGCCGGCCCTGCTCGTAGACCCAGTGGGCGATCAGGGCCCGGTCGCGCATGTGAGCCTCCTCGACCGTTTTGCCGGGCTGGATGCGGACCAGCTGGGTCATCAGGCCGTTGCGGACGTCGAGGTCGTACTCGGCCATGGCCGCTTCCTTGTCGGGCAGGAGGCCGAGCTCGATCATCTTGTCGTCCATGATGTAGTAGAGCCCGAACAGGTCGGCCCGGGCCTCCTCGATGGCCGAGTGATAGTTCTTGAGCGACTCCGACCCGACGCCGGGCATGAGCTGGCCCGAGCCGTGGCCGAGGACCTCGTGGAGGTCGGTGTGGATGTTGCCGGCCAGGGCGCCGTACTTCCGGGCCCGCTCGAGGAGCTCGGGGGTATAGGTGAACTCCGGCCCGAAAGGCGACTTGAGCGAGGACTGGTCGTAGGCGTAGGTGAAGTTCTCGATGGTCACGGACTTGGAGCCGTAGTCCCTGCGGATCCAGTTGGCGTTCGGCAGGTTGATGCCGATGGGCGTCGAGGGATAGCAGTCGCCGCCGATCATGGCCGCGGTGATGACCTTGGCCGAGACGCCCTTGACCTCCTTCTTCCTGTACTTGGGATCGACCGGCGAGTGGTCCTCGAACCACTGGGCGTTGGCCGAGATCGTGTCGGCCCGCTTGGTCGCGGCCAGGTCCTTGAAGTCCACGACGGACTCCCAGGTGGCCTTCATGCCCAGCGGGTCGTTGTAGACCTCGATGAAGCCGTTGACGAAATCGACGAGCGAGGCCAGGTCCTTGACCCAGAGGATGTTGTATTCGTCGAAGCGGGCCAGGTCTCCCGACCTGTAGTAGGCCACCAGGGCGGCGATGGCCTTCTTCTGGGCCTCGTTCTCAGCCACGGCGGACGCCTTCTCGAGCCAAGAGACGATCTCGGCGATGGCCGGCCCGTAGAGGCCGTTGAGCGAGTAGACCTCCTCGACGACCCGGCCGTCCTTCTTGACCAGCCGGGAATTCAGGCCGTAGGAGACGGGGGTCGGGTCTTTCGGGTCGACGATCCCCCGGTAGTACTGTTCCACCTCGGCCTGGCTGACGCCGTCATAGAAGTTGACCGCGGAGCTTCGGACCAGGTCCCTGGTCGAATCCAGGGAGACCTTCTTGGCGTCCACGGCCGGGTCGAAGAGGATGGGCTTCAGGAAGGCCAGGAAGTCGTCGATCGACTGGCCCGGGGCGAGCGGCAAGGCCTCGCCCTCGGCGCCCTTGACCAGCGCGGCGAAGTAGTCGGCGTCGAAGCCGGGCACGAACTTGTCGTTCGAGTAGTGGTGGTGGATGCCGTTGGAGAACCAGACCCGCTTGACGTAGGTCATGAACTCGGCCCAGCGGGGGTCGTTCCGGTCGCCCTTGTAGCCCCGGACGACGGCGTCGAGGGTGCGGCGGATGATCAGGTTGTGCTTGTAGTTCTGGTCGAAGATGATGTCCCGGCCGCAGAGGGCGGCCTGGCTGAGATAATAGACGAGCTCCTTCTGGGCCGGCGCCAGGGCCTCGAAGCCCGGCACCTGGTAGCGGAGGATGCGCAGGTCGGCGAACTGGTCGATCTGCCACTGGAACTCGGCGGCGGCCGCCGGGGCGGGCGCCGGGGTCTCCGGCCCCTTCTTCCTGCAGCCCCCGGCCAGGCTGATCAGCCCGAGGCAGAGAACGGCCAGGAGCGAGCTCTTGATGTTCGTATTCATGCGGCTGGACCTCCCACGGGATATCACGGGGTATGATAGCCGAATGTCGAAGAAGCGGTCAACCGGAAGAAATCCCGGGCGCCGCCGTCCAAAGTGAGGCTGTGAATTCTAGGTGGAGGTATCCATGAAGAAGCACGTTTGGACAGTCGTTCTCGTCTTCGCCCTGATCGTCGGCCTGCGGGCCCAGGGCCCGCCGCCGCAGCAGCAGATGAAGCTCGAGGACGTGCAGAAGGCGCTGAGTCTGGTCGACAAGCCCCAACCCGCGCCGGCCAAGTTCAAGGCCGGCCTGGAGGCCATCACCGCCAAGGACTCGATCGCGATGCTGAGCTACATCGCGTCCGACCTCCTGGAAGGCCGCGAGACGGCGACCCGGGGCTACGCCCTGGCCGCGGAGTACGCCGCGTCCCTCTTCAAGATGTGGGGCGTCAAGCCGGCCGGCGACATGCCCATGATGCAAATGAGCTCCCGCATGGGCGGCCCCCAGGGCGGCGGCGCCCCGCAGGCTCCCCGGGAGAGGACCTATTTCCAGGAATTCGCCCTCAAGGAGACCACGGACTCCCAGTCGGACATCACCATCGAGGTCGCCAAGGGCGGCGCCCTGAAGACCCGCGCCTTCCATGGCGGGCAAGACTATCAGGGCGGGATGGGCGGCATGGGCGGCGGCACCGAAGGCACGCTGACCGCGCCCGTTGTCTTTGTCGGCTATGGCATCACGGAGCCGTCCGTCGGCTTCGACGAGCTCAAGGGCCTGAACCTCAAGGGCAAGATCGTCCTCGTGCTCAGCGACGCGCCGGGCCGGGACGATCCCAAGTCCCCCCTTCAGTCGAAGAAGGAGCTCAAGGACAAGTATTTTCCGGCCATGCCCCAGGGCGGCGACATGATGGCCATGATGATGCGGGGCGGTCCCCAGCGGTTCAACAAGCTCACGGAGATCCAGAAGCTCGGGCCGGCAGCCATCATCCAGGTCTCGAGCGCCGGCAACGATGCCGCCATCTTCAACGCTCTCTCCATGGTCCGCAAGCCCAGTGATGATCGCGCGATCGTCAACAAGCCCCGCCGGCGGCTTTCGCTGGCCAGCGACATGGGCGCCGCGGAGATGGGCCGGTTCGGCCCCTCGGCCACCCAGATCACCCGGGAGATGGCCAACTTCCTCCTCGAGGGAACCGGCCAGACGGTCGATGAGCTCAAGAAGAAGATCGATTCGACCAACAAGTCTGCCTCGATGGACATCCCCGGTGCCAAGATGACGATCGCCACGACGGCCAAGGTCGCCCTGGTCCGGGGCACCAACGTCCTGGGCATCATCGAGGGCTCGGACCCCAAGCTCAAGGATGAGTACTTCGTCGTCGGCGCCCACTACGACCACAACGGCATGTGGGGCGACTACATCTATAACGGCGCGGACGACAACGGCTCCGGCTCGGTCGGCGTCCTGAACATCGCCAAGGCCATCGCCGCCAGCCCGGTCAAGCCCAAGCGGTCCATCATCTTCGCCCTGTGGACGGGCGAGGAAGAGGGCCTCCTCGGGTCGCGCTATTACGCCCAGAATCCCATCTTCCCGATCGCCAAGACCGTCGGCTATCTGAACTACGACATGATCAGCCGGCCCTACGACGCCGAGACCCTGGCCCGCTCCGCGCGGATGTACACCCAGGCCGGCGCCGAGGCCGAAGCCCTGGTCAAGAAGATCCGCGCCCCCTGGTTCGTCAGCGTCAACCTGACCGAGGGCACGCCCTTCGCTGACATCGCCCGGGAGATGAACCAGTACGTCGGGCTCGACCTGGCCTTCCGCTTCAACGCCCCCGGCGTCGGCAGCGGCGGGTCCGACCACGCCTCGTTCGCGGCGGTCAAGGTCCCCTTCGTCTATTACATGGCGGCCATGACGGCCGATTACCACCAGCCGAGCGACAGCGTCGAGAAGGTCAGCGGCGACCTCATCGCCAAGATCAGCCAGCACGGCTTCCTGACCGTTTACGCGTTCGCCGACAGATAAGGATCCCTTCGCGCGGGGGGCGGGCCGCCCGGCCTGCCCCCCGCTTCATCATCCCTCCCCCCGTCCTATCCCCGCCCCGCCGCCGCGAAAAAAGCCGGAGCCCGCGCCCGGTCCGCGTGACGGGGCTTGCGGGAACTTCCGGAAATAAATTAGAATGGGCCCAAGGGCCATCATCAAGCCCATGAATAAACTTCGTGTCGCGCTCATCTACAACGCCTTTACGGACGCCCAGCCCGACGAGAAGGCCGATACCGGCAGTCTCCATTATCTGCGCCAGATGATCCGGGGCATCGCCCGCGGCCTGCGCCGCCGCCGCCACCTGGTCACGGTCGTGCCGCTGGCCGGCGACCTGGCCGTCCTCCAGCGGCGTCTCGACCGCATCCGTCCGGACGTCGTCTTCAACCAGTATGACGACGTCGTGCACGGCGCCCTCTACGAGATGCGCGTGGCCGCCTTCATCCGCATGCTCGGCTATCCCCTGACGGGGTCGCCCGCGCTGGCCCTCGGGCTGAGCCGGGACAAGTACATGTCCCTGAGCCTGCTGAAGGGCGCCGGGCTGCCCATCCCGCCCTCGACGGTCCTGATCGAGCGGCTGCGCGACGTCGACGAGCACAAGTGGACGTTCCCCCTCATCGTCCACGCCGCCCAGGAGCACGCCGGCATCGGCCTCGACCGCAACTCCGTCGTCGAGACCAAGACGGCCCTGCGCGATAAGGCCAGGGAGATCCTGCGGACCTACCGGCAGCCGGCCCTCGTTCAGCACTTCCTCAAGGGCCGGGAGTTCAACGTCGGCGTCGTCGGGGGCCGGACCCTGCGGGCCATGCCGCTGGCCGAGGTCGACTACTCGCGCCTGCCGCACTCCATCCCGCCGATCATGTCCTACGCCGCCAAATGGGTCGCGACCTCGGTCGAGTACAAGCGGACCTCCGTCATCTGCCCGGCTAGGGTGGATCCGGAGCTGGCCGCCCTGATCAGCCGGACGGCCATCAAGGCCTTCCGCGCGGTCGGCGGCTGGGGCTACGGCCGCGTCGATATCCGTCTCGGCGAGAACGGCGAGCCGGTCATCCTGGAGGTCAACTGCAATCCCTGCCTCGACAGCGGCATGGGCCTGGCCCGGTCGGCGGAGCGGGCCGGCCTGGCCTATCCCGACCTCCTGCAGGCGATCGTCAAGGCCGCCTTCGAGGGCCCGCCGTACGACATGCACCTGCCCATCTTCAAGGCGGCGGGGACCGGCGCGGCGCGGGGCCGCTGAACCGGCTCGCGGGACGGCCTGCCGCTCAGCCCGTCAGACGGCCGGTATAGGCGTAATCGAGGGCCAGGGCGATGACCAGCGAGACGACGTCCATCATCCGCTGCCCCTCCGCGCCCGGCCGGTAGCTCAGGCCGAGGGCGCCGGCCCGGACCTCGAGCTTGCGCAGCAGCGATTCGGCCTCGGCCGGGGTCAGCACGGACCAGTGGACCACCCGTTCGACCAGGCGGTCGTGGAACCGCCTGAACAGGGCGGCGGCGGGCCTCAGGACCTGCCCCCGCGAGGCGGGGAACGCGTCCCGGAGGCTGTCGTCGACGTAGCCGCGGGCGTCCCGGCGGAAGCGCTCGGCCTTCTTGCCGTAGTGTTCGGCCAGCGTCAGGTTCATGCGGTCGGCGGCCCTGAGGTGCCGGCCCCGGCGGCTCTCCGGGGCGGCGCCGCGGATCTCCTCCATGAGCCGGTCGACATAGAGGAGCTTGCGGATGACGGGCCAGTTCCGGTAGCGCTTCCGCCAGCCGGAGCGCGGCGTCAGCCAGACGGCGAAGGTCTCGGCGAAGTCCTCGTCCGGGTGCTTCTGGGCGTAGGTCCGGCCATAGGGGTAGGCGGCGACGTGGCGGACGTAATTGCGGCTGGCCCGGTCCGGACGGAACGCGTCCCGGTAGGGCCTGGTGAACGGCCCGAAGATCTCCGCCCAGCTCGGCCGTCGCCAGAGGCGGTAGGCGTAATTGACGGCGTGGCCGGCCTCGTGGCGCAGGAGCATCATGATCGTCCTGGGGTCTTCGATGTCCCCGGCCTGCTCCTTCTCGAGGCGGGTCAGCCGGGGGTCGGCCAGGTAGAACGGAACGCCGATGACGGGGGTCCGGTCCGGGCAGCCCCAGCTGTCCGTCAGGTAGACCTCGGGCTTGAACCGCAGCTTCTTGGCCTCCATCTCCCGGCGCAGCCGGCCGACAAAGCGCTCCAGGGGGGAGCCTTCGATGGCCAAAGGGAGGTCCGAGACGCGGGTCTTCAGGAGCTCGAAGCGGACCGTCTCCCAGCTCTGGACCAGCGCCCGGATGGTTTTGCCGCTCATGACAGAAGGTGAAAATAGGTCAACGGGGAGGGCTTGTCAAGACGCCAGGGGCCGGGCGGCCCTCCCCGGGAGGGGCGGCCTTGAGGGGCCGGCCGCCTTATGGTAAAATAGTTTTTCGATCGGATCAACCAATCAGAAAGACGTTGCGGAAGGATATTCCGGACCGAGAGCCGCCTCCCCTCGCGGAGGCCGGCCCGGCGCCGGGCTTTGCCCCCCACCCGTCGGATAAGGAAATAACATGCGTTTTACGGAACTCGACCTCGATCCCAGGCTCCAACAGGCCGTCGCCGACCGCGGCTACGTCAACCTGACCGCCGTCCAGGAACTGACCCTGGCCAGGTCCCTCCAGGGCCAGGATGTGGCCGTCCAGTCCCAGACCGGGACCGGCAAGACGGCCGCCTTCCTGATCACCCTCTTCGCCCACATGCTGAAGCATCGCAAGGCCTCCCGCCGGAAGGCGCTCATCATCGTCCCGACGCGCGAGCTGGCCGTCCAGATCCAGGGCGAAGCGCTGCTCCTCAACCGGGCCCTCGGGCTCGAGATCGGCTGCTTCTACGGCGGCGTCGGCTACGCGGCCCAGCTGGCCCAGATCAAGGCCGGCCCGGACCTCATCATCGGCACGCCGGGCCGGCTGCTCGACCTGGCCGAGCGCAAGCGCCTGGATTTCAAGGAGTGCGGCTTCCTGGTCATCGACGAGGCCGACCGCCTCTTCGACATGGGCTTCCTACCCGACCTGCGGGACCTCGTCCGGCAGATGCCGGACCGGACGCGCAGGCAGAGCATGCTCTTCAGCGCCACCCTGAACAAGCTGTCCCGGCGGGTGGCCGAGGCCTACCTCAACGACCCGGCTTTCATCGAGGTCACGCCCGACCAGATGACCGTGGACACGATCTCCCAGGAGCTCTACCGGGTCGGCAGCCACATCAAGCTCAATCTCCTGCTCGGCCTGCTGCAGCAGCGGGCGCCCCGGAACGTCCTGATCTTCACCAACATGAAGCACACGGCCTTCCTGGTCGCGAAGCAGCTCCAGGCCAACGGCTACAAGGCCAAATTCCTCAACGGCGACCTGCCGCAGAGCGAGCGCCTCAAGATCATCGAGGACTTCATGGCCGACCGCTTCCCCATCCTGGTGGCCACGGACGTGGCCTCGCGCGGCCTGCACATCGACGACCTCGAGATGGTGGTCAACTACGACATCCCCCAGGACATCGAGAACTACGTCCACCGCATCGGCCGGACGGCCCGGGCCGGCGCGACCGGCCTGGCCATCACCCTGGCCAGCGAGAAGACGGCCGACCAGCTCGAGGCCATCGAGAAGTTCATCGGCCAGAAGATCCCGGAGATCCCCGTGACGAGCGGCATGTTCGCGCGGGACATGAGCCTCGAGCGCCTGGCCGGCCAGGACCTGGAGCGGCGCCCGCCTTCGAGACGGCGGGGGCACGGACGGTCCGGCGGCCGCGCCGGCCGGACGGGCGGGCGGCCCCGCTCCTCGCATTGACAGGCCGCGGACGGCCGCATAGAATGGGCGCCTGACCCGGGAGGGCCCGGGGATCCCGACGCCGAGGTCGTCCGATGGAAAAGAAGCCGTTGCCCGAGCTGGACCGGATCTGCGCCGCCTTCGATTGTCCGGGGACCTGGGTCTCGTCCTGCGCCATCCCCTCCGGCCACATCAACGACACGTATTGCTCCGAGTTCGATGAGCGAGGCCGGCGGGTCAAGTACGTCAACCAGAGGATCAACCATCACGTCTTCCGGGAGCCCGAGCGGCTCATGGAGAACATCGAGCGGGTGACCGGCTTTGCCCGCGAGCAGATCCTGGCCGCCGGGGGTGACCCCGACCGGCGGACGCTGACCATCGTCCCGGCCCGCGACGGGAGATCCTTCCACCGGACGCCGGAGGGCGACTACTGGCGGATGTTCCGCTTCATCGACGGCGCCCGGACCTATGACCGGGTCGAGGACATCCGCCATGTCTACGCGGCCGCCCAGGCCTTCGGCCGCTTCCAGAAGATGCTGGCCCGCCTGCCGGGCGAGCGGCTCCACGAGACCATCCCCGATTTCCACCATACCCGCAAGCGCTACGAGGCCTTCCTGGCCTCCGTCGGGCGCGACGAGGCCGGCCGGGCGGCGGCGGTCCGGCCCGAGATCGATTTCGTCCTGGCCCGGGAGAAAGACGCCGGCGTGGTCGTCGACGGGCTCGGCTCGGGGCGCATCCCCGAGCGGGTCACGCACAACGACACCAAGTTCAACAACGTCATGATCGACGACCGGACCGGCGAAGGCATCTGCGTCATCGACCTGGACACGGTCATGCCCGGCTCGGTCCTCTATGATTTCGGCGACTCGGTCCGGCTCGGCGCGGCCACGGCCGCGGAGGACGAGCGTGATCTGGGCCGGGTCGGCTTCGACCTCGGGATGTTCGACCGTCTGGCCGCGGGCTACCTCGACGCGGCCCGGGACTTCCTGGCGCCCGCCGAGGCGGAGCTGCTGGCCTTCTCGGCCAAGCTCCTGACCCTCGAGTGCGGCATCCGCTTCCTGACCGACCACCTCCAGGGCGACGTCTACTTCAAGATCAGCCGCGAGGATCACAACCTCGACCGGGCCCGGACCCAGTTCAAGATGGTCGCCGAGATGGAGAGCCGGATGGGGGCGATGGAGTCGGTCGTCAGGAAATACCTCTGACCCGCCGGGGCCGGTCCCGGACAGCCGGGGCGCGGCCGCCCGCTCAGCGCAGGCGAACCGTCATGCCCAGCTTTTCGAGCGATTTGACGGCCGTCTCCAGCTTCTGGTTCTTGACGAAGAAGTGATCGGTCGTGTAGGCGGAGACAGTGAAGATATTGACCCCGGCCTCGGCCAGGGCCCCGGAGACCGCGGCGAAGAAGCCGACCAGGCTCAGGGGCAGGACCATGTCAAAGGTGATCATGCGCCAATCGCCCTCGAACCCCAGGAACTTCTGCGAGCCGAGCTTGGACTCGTCGATGATGCAGGTCGTCTCCCGGTCGTCCTTGATGACCGCGAACGAGTTGACCAGGGCCCGCTTCGACTTGACGATGGCGTAGGTGCCGGGCGCGACCACGGCCCGGCCGTTCTTGAAGTACTTGCGCAGCTCGCTGCGTTTCATGGCTTACCCCCCCTTGCGCGCCTTCGTCCTGGCGCGGGCCCTCTCCCGCGCCCAGCCGGTCTTCTCCACCTGGCGGGCCCTGGCGATGGCCAGGGCCCCGGCGGGCACGTCCTCGGTGATGGTCGAGCCGGCGGCCACGTAAGCGCCCCGCCCGACCGTGACCGGGGCCACGAGCTCCGTGCCCGAGCCGATGAAGGCCCCGGCTTCGATCCGGGTGGGGTTCTTCCGCACTCCGTCGTAGTTGCAGGTGATCGTCCCGGCGCCGACGTTGACCCCTTCCCCGACCTTGCTGTCGCCCAGGTAGCTCAGGTGCTGGGCCTTTGAGCCGGGCCCGAAGTCGGTGTTCTTCATCTCGACGAAATTGCCCACCTTGGCGCCGGCCCGGACGCGCGTCCCCGGCCGGAAGCGGGAGAACGGCCCGACCTGGGCGTCGTGCTCCAGGACGGCGTCCTCCATGACCGTGGAGCTCAGGACCCGGACCCGGTCGCCGAGGACGGACGACATGATGTGGACGTGCGGGCCGATGCGAACGTCGGCCCCGATCCTCGTCTTCCCCTCGACGACGACGAAAGGCTGGACGACGGTCCGCGGGCCGATCCGAACGTCCCATTCGATCCAGGCGGACGCGGCGTCGAGGAAGACGACCCCCCGGCGGGCCAGGTCTTCGTTCTTGCGCCGTCTCAGCTCGGCCGCGGCCAGGCCGGCCCCGGCGGCGTCGCCGGCGGACCGGACCTCGGCCGGGTCCGGGCATTCGGTGAAGCCGATCTTCCGCCCGGCCAGGGCCAGGCGCCGCGCCAGGGCCTCGAACCCGGCCGGACCGGCGGCCTGCGGGAGGGTCTTAAGGAACGGGAAGACGTCGGCCGATCGGATCGCCACGACCCCGGCCAGCCCTTCCGCCGCGCTCAGGAACGTCAGGGACCAGCCCCTGGCCCGATGGGCGCGGAGGAGCGACTTCAGGGTCCGTTCCCGGAGCAGAGGCAGGGCGGCCGGAACGGCGAGGATGTCGCAGTCCGGATACCGCTCGAGGATCGGGCGCGCCGCCCGCAGGGCCGCCAGCGCGGCCGGCCGCGCCGCGCCCCCGGCGGCCCCGCCGGGCAGGACGAAGACGGGCCGCCGCGTCCCGAGGCCGGCCGCGAGGCCCGGCCAATCGTCCCGGCCCGGCCGTTCCGGGCCGGCGAGGATCAGGACTGCGTCGGGGTCGAGGCGGACGGCGGCCTCGAGAGCGAAGGCGCCGAGCGGCCGCCCCAGGACCGGCTGGAAGACCGTTCGCTCTCCCCCCCAGAAAAGAACGACGGTGGAGCGTTTCATGGGACTTTGGTGATCAGCTTGAACTTCTTGTCTTCCCAGAGCCGCTCGAAATCGGTCTCGTTCTGGGCCAGGACCGCGAAATTCTTGTCCTTCTGGATGGCCTTCTTGAGCATCTCGAGCGACTCGTCGGTCAGGCCCATCAGGCAGGAGGCGTCGGCTTGCAGGTAATAGACGAGCCCCTCGCGCTCCTTGAATTCGAGGGCCTTATCGAGGGCCTTGAGGGCCGCCCCGTAGTCCTTCTGGTTGATCTTGGCCACGGCCAGATGGTAGAAATCGTCGAAGCCCTTGGGCGAAACGGCCTCTTTCTTCGGCCTTTTCTGGGCGATGGAAAGGTAAGCCCGGGCCCGGTCGATGATCTCCTTTTCGGCGGGGAATTTCTCGATGAAGTCCTTGAACCCGGCGACCGCCTTGTCGAGATCGCCTTTCTGGAAGTCCTTGACGGCCAGGCCGAAGGCCGCGAGGGCTTTCTGGTATTCGTCCTTTTTCGATCGTTGTTCGCGCACGGCAGTTCCTCTCGAGTGGAGTCGAAGTGCGCTTATTTTACACGACTTGCCGCCTTTTGACAACAGCCCGCCCGCGGCCCGGGCCCGGGGGCCGGCCGTTTCAGAGCGGCCGGTAGGAGAAATCCCGGAATTCGGCTTCGGCCGCCCCGCGGCCGCAGGCGAAGAAGGCCGGGCGGAGGCTGCGGAAGCCCCCCAGGAGGTTGGTCTGGCGGGGCGAGACGTCAACCGCGTCCTCGATCCGCTTCCAGGCTTTGCCGTCCGGCCCGAAATACAGCCCGACCGTCTGGTCGTCGCAGACGATCTTGAAATGGACGGACCCGCCGCCGGGGAGACCGGCCATCTTTTCGCGGCGATCGACGCCGAAGGCGTAGACGCCGTCCGGCCCCAGGCCGCAGCCGTAATAGAAGCCCCGGCCGTAATAGAGCATCAGTCCCCGGAAGCCGGGCCCTCCGGCCGCGATCTCGGCCGTGATCTCGTAGCGGTCGTGATGGGCCTGGAGGAGCAGCGGAGCGGACTCTTCCGGCGTGTCGCCGCGGGGCTTCATCCTCAGGACGGCCCCGGAGAAGGCGTAGCGGGCCGGGTCGAACGATCCGGCGGCCTGGAAACGGTGATCCCGGTAGAGCGTCTCGAGATCGCCCCGCAGGTCGATGGTCGAGCCGACGTTCTCGCCCCGGGGCATCGGGATGGGCCGCGAGGGATCGACGCCCTCCCTGAGGCGGGGCCAGCCGTCCGCCGTCCATTCGACGGGCTCGAGGAGCGTCATCCGGCCGCGCGTGCGGCGGTTGTTCCTGGCCGCGTGATAGACGACGTACCAGTCGCCGTCCGGCGTGTCGACGAAGCTGGCGTGGCCCTTGGACCACCAGGCTTCGGCCGACGAGAACGTGCGGATCAGGGGAGAGAAGGGCGAGTTCCGCCACGGGCCGAAGACCGATCTCGACCGGGCGACGACGGCCATGTGGCCGGTGGCCGGGCCCGACGTTCCGCCCTCAGCCGAGACGAGATAGAAATATTCGCCGCGCTTGAAAAGCTTGGGCGATTCGAGGCAGAAGCATTCGACCAGCCAGTCTTCCGGATACGTCCAGCCGTCATAGACCTTGCGGGCCTCCCCCACCGTCGAGAGCCCGTCGGGAGCCAGGCGGATCATGTAGCCGTCGGAAAAATAGAGATAGCGGTGGCCGTCCTCGCCGACGATATGCCCCGGATCGATGTTCCCGATCTTCAGGTCCACCGGGGCCGACCATGGCCCCGCCGGCGAGGCGGCCGTCACGACGCAGTTCGAACGGGTCGTCTGGTTGGGATAGTAGATGTAGTAGCGGTCGCCGTACTTGACGAGCTCGGGAGCCCAGATCTCTCCTTCTCCCCCGGTCAGGGCGACGCCGATGGCCCTCCAGTTCACCAGGTCCCGGGAGTGCCAGACGACCAGCCCGGGCTTGTTGTCATGGGGCGTGTGGGTCATGTAGTAATCCGCCCCGTCGCGCAGCACGGTCGGATCGGGATAGTCGCCGGGAAAAACCGGGTTCAGGTAAAAGCCGTTGCCGAGGTCGCCGAACGAGCCCGGCGGGACCGTCCCCGGCCCGGCGGCTTTCGACGGCGGGTCCGCGGGACGGCAGGACGCGGCCAGGAAGACGATCAAACCGGGAAGCAGGAGCCTGATTCGGGAGCCCATGGGGGGATGTTATCAGCGGGTCCGCGGCCAAGTCAAACCGCCCCGGGTCGCCGGGCCGGCGGACAGGGGCAAAAGGCGGGCCGATGTGGTAGAATGGCCAGGATGAAGAAGCGGCTGGCGGAGATCCTGGAGAAGGTCCGGACGGGCCGCCTGACCCCCGCTCAAGCCCTCGAGAAGCTCGAGGGTTTCCCCTATTGCGACCTCGATTTCGCCAAGGTGGACCACCATCGCGAGGTGGCCAAGGGGACCCCGGAGATCGTCTTCGGCCTGGGCAAGACCCCGGCCCAGATCGCCTGCATCGCCCGGGAAATCCTGGCCAAAGGGTCGAACCTCCTGGTCACGCGCGTCGAGCCCGCCGCCTGGGCCAAGGTCCGGGCCAAGCTGCCCGGCGCCGTTTACAGCGAGACGGCCCGGACGATCACCCGGATCCAATCCCGGCCGCCCGCCGGCCAGGGCACGATCGTAGTGCTGACGGCCGGGACCTCGGACATCCCCGTCGCCGAAGAGGCGGCCGTGACCGCGGAGACGCTGGGCAACGACGTCGAGCGCATCTACGACGTGGGCGTGGCCGGGCTGCACCGCCTGCTCGGCCAGTACGAGCGGCTGCGGCGGGCCCGGGTCCTCATCGCCGTGGCCGGCATGGAGGGGGCCCTGCCGAGCGTGGCCGCCGGCCTGGTCAAGGCGCCGGTCATCGCCGTGCCCACCAGCGTCGGCTACGGGGCCAGCTTCCGGGGCCTGGCCGCCCTGCTGGCGATGCTCAACGCCTGCCCGGGCGGAGTGGCCGTGGTCAACATCGACAACGGCTTCGGGGCCGGCTTCATGGCCAGCCAGATCAACCATTTATAGCGCAGAGAAACGGACGGCATCGTCCTGGGAAATAGCCCGTCGGGTGCCTTGACAAGGCGCGGTGCCGCCCCTATATTCTATGAGAAAGTCCGGGCCAGATATCATTCATGGAGATCATTGACCAGGTCAGGCAGGCCTCGTCCATCGTCGAGATCGCCTCTCAGTACACGACCCTGAAGCGGCGGGGCCGTAAATGGGTCGGGCTCTGCCCCTTCCATACCGAAAAGACCCCCTCCTTCACGATCGACGAGGACAAGCAGCTCTATCACTGCTTCGGCTGCGGCGTCGGCGGCGACATCTTCTCCCTGCTCATGGAACGGGAGAACATGACCTTCCCCGAGGCCCTCAAGAGCCTGGCCGAGCGCTACCACGTCCCGCTGCCGGCCCAGCAGCGGGTCCGGCCCGAGGTCCTGAAGCTCGAGGAGAAGCTGTTCAAGATCAACGAGCTGGCCCTCGGCTATTTCCGCAAGAACCTGGCCGGCACCGCGGAAGGCCGCAAGGGCCTCGAATACCTGAAGAAGCGCGGCCTCTCGGACGAGACCATACAGACGCTCAAGATCGGCTATGCCCTGAACGCCTGGACGGCGCTCATCGATTTCTTCAAGTCCCAGGACGTCCCCGTCCCGCTCCTCGAGAAGGGCGGCCTGGCCCTGCCGGGCTCGCGGCCGGGCGAGTTCCGCGACCGCTTCCGCGGCCGGGTCATCTTCCCCATCTTCAGCCTGACCGGCCGCGTCGTCGCCTTCGGCGGCCGGACCGTCTTCGACGCCGAGCCGAAGTATCTCAACTCCCCGGAGACGCCCCTCTATTCCAAGGGCAAGCTCCTTTACGGGCTGAACTTCACCAAGGACGCCATCCGCCAGGAAGGGACGGCCATCCTGGTCGAGGGCTACACCGATCTCTCGTCCCTCTACCAGGCCGGCGTCACCAACGTCGTCGCTTCGCTCGGCACGGCCCTGACGCCGTGGCAGGTCGGGCAGGCCCTGCGCTTCGCCCCGCGTCTCGTGGTCAGCTACGACGGCGACAGCGCCGGCCGGACGGCCGCGGCCCGGGCGGTCCCGCTCGGCCTCGAAAAGGGCCTGAACGTCGACGTCCTCGTCCTGCCCGACGACCTGGATCCCGACGCCTTCATCCGCCGGCACGGCCGCGACCGCTACCTGGCCCTGATGAAGAAGGCCGCCCCCGGCCTCGACTTCCTGGTCGACTCGCTCGTGGCCGGGGTCCGCATGGACATCCCCGAGGAGAAGGGCAAGGTCGTCCGGACCGTCGTCCGGGAGATCGAGAAGGCCCCCGACCCGGTCGCCCGGGGAGAGTACCTGCGCCGGGCCAGCGCCAAGCTCGGCGTCGCCGAGGACCTGCTCCGCAACATCATCGAGCGGAAGGCCCCGGACAAGAAGGCGGAGGAGCCGGGCCTCTTCTGCCCGGCCGAGAAGCGGCTGTTCCAGATCCTCATGAGCGCCCCGGCCCTCGCCACTGACGTCTTCGCCGAGTGCAGCGAGGAAATGTTCCAGGGCCTGCGGAGCGAGCCGGTCTTCCATTACTTCCTGGAGTGCTTCCGGAACAACGAGGCCTGGAGCTTCCCCGGGCTCCAGGGCCGCGTGCCGCCGGCCCTGCTGTCGCAGCTGGCCCAGGCCCTGTTCGAGAAGTCGGCCGGGGGATCTGCCGAGGAGGCCCAGGAGTGCCTGCGCTCCCTGCGCAAGGTCCATCTCCAGAACCGGCTCAAGGACATCCAGCAGAAGATCGCCCGGTCGGAGAGGTCCGGAGAGAAGGAGGAGCTCCTGTCCCTTCTCTACCAGAAGCAAGACGTGACCAAGCAGATCCTGTCGATGACGTGAAGGGAAGAAAGAGCGATGAGCGGACGTCCAAAAGGATCAAACGGTCGGAAAAGAGGTGCGCCCCGTGTCGCCGGATAACAAGTTGCACAAGGACGAGATCTCCCAGCTCATCTCCAAGGGCCGCAAGCAGGGCTACCTGCTGTTCGAGGAGATCGACAAGACGTTCACAGAGGACCTCGACTCCGAGGAGGATTTCGACGATTTCCTGTCCTCGATGGGCGATTACGGCATCAAGATCCTCGACTCGCGCCAGAAGGAGATGCTCCCCCAGCGGCGCAAGACCGATCTCGTCTCGACCCACGGCCTGGAGCGGACGACCGACCCGGTCAAGCTCTACCTCCGCGAGATGGGCAACATCTCCCTGCTGACCCGCGAGGGCGAGATCTCCATCGCCCGGGAGATCGAGCGCGGAGAGAAGAGCATCATCAAGGCCCTCAGCCGGACCCGCATGGTCCTCAACGAGGTCCTGGCCCTCGAGGAGCGGATCAAGGAGAACCCCTTCGTCATCCAGGAGATGTTCGACGTCTCCGAGGAGGACATCGCCGAGGGCCGGCTCGAGGAGAAGAAGAAGCAGATCCTGTCCAAGATCAAGAAGATCAGGGAGCTGAGCAAGAAGCTCGATCGCATCCCGGAGAAGAAGAAGACCCTCGTCAGCCGCGGCCGGATCATCGTCCAGATCAGCCGGTACATCCGGGACCTCAACCTCCGCTCGGCCCACCGGGAGAAGATCATCGACGAGCTGCGGACCCGCCTCAAGGTCATCAACGACCTCGAGGACGCCCGTGACGACTGGGCCGCGGCCCTGGCCAAGAAGAAAAAGGACGACCCGGTCCTCAAGCAGAAGGTCCGCGACACCAACAAGGAGCTGCGGCGGCAGACGACCGAGATCGGGCTCGATCCCGAGTCCCTGCGGCGGGCCGTCCGGGCCATCACGGCCGGCAAGAAGGTCAGCGACCAGGCCAAGAAGGAGCTGGTCGCGGCCAACCTGCGGCTGGTCGTCTCCATAGCCAAGAAGTACAGCAACCGCGGCCTCCAGTTCCTGGACCTCATCCAGGAGGGGAACATGGGCCTGATGAAGGCCGTCGAGAAGTTCGAGTACCGCCGCGGCTACAAGTTCTCGACCTACGCCACCTGGTGGATCCGCCAGGCCATCACCCGGGCCATCGCCGACCAGGCCCGGACCATCCGCATCCCCGTCCACATGATCGAGACGATCAACAAGCTCATCCGGGTCTCGCGGGCCCTCGTCCAGGAGATCGGCCGCGAGCCGACGAGCGAGGAGATCGCCAAGAAGATGGACATGCCCGTCAGCAAGGTCCGCAAGATCATCAAGATCGCCCAGGAGCCGATCTCCCTCGAGACGCCCATCGGCGAGGAAGAGGACAGCCACCTCGGCGACTTCATCGAGGACAAGCTCATCCCCTCCCCGCCCGACACGGTCATCCACATCAACCTCAAGGAGCAGATCGAGGAGGCCCTCAAGTCGCTGACCGACCGCGAGGGCCGGGTCCTCAAGATGCGCTTCGGCCTCGGCGACGGGAACGAGCACACGCTCGAAGAGGTCGGCCAGCAGTTCAAGGTGACGCGCGAGCGCATCCGCCAGATCGAGGCCAAGGCCCTGCGCAAGCTCAAGCACCCCAGCCGCAGCCGCAAGCTCAAGAGCTTCACCAACAGCCACTGAACGGCCTCGGCGGGGTGCGGTCGCCGGCCTTTCCGCAGGCCGGTTCAATTGACGCCGGGTCAATATTTTGTTATAAAGAGGGGCTTGAGGGCCTATAGCTCAGCGGTAGAGCCGCCGGCTCATAACCGGTAGGTCCCAGGTTCGAATCCTGGTAGGCCCATGGGACCGAGAGACCGAGGATGCGTATACCGTGGAAATTGATTTCGACCTGATAGTCGAGCTCCAACGCCTGGATTCCGAGATCCGTGACGCTTCCCTCGTCCTCGAAGGCATCCCGCGCCTCGTCCAGGACGTCGACAGGAAGATCGAGGCCACGACCAGGCTGGTCGCCGACGCCAGGGACAAGATGGCCCAGAACCAGAAGAAGCGGCGCGACCTCGAGAACGACGTCAAGGACCTGAAGATCGCCATCGGCAAGTACAAGCGTCAGCTCAACGAGGTCAAGAGCAACAAGGAATACACCGCCCTTCTCCACGAGATCGAGGAGACCCAGCACAAGGTCGACGCCCTCGAGGAGCAGATCATCGCCGAGATGCTGGCCGCTGACGACGTCGAGCAGGACATCCAGGCCGCCCTCCGCCGCCAGGCCGCGGAGGAGGACCTGCTCAAGAAGGAAAAGGTCGTCCTCGACGTGAAGATGAAAGAGACGGAGGCCCGCCACGCCGCCCTGGCCGGGGAGCGCGAGGCCCTGCTGCCCAAGATCCCCCGCGAGCAGCTCAAGCTCTACGAGGCCATCTCCCAGAAGAGGGGCGGCACGGCCCTGTCCCCCGTCACGGGCGACTTCTGCGCCATGTGCCACATGCGCGTCCGCCCGCAGATGCTCAACGAGATCCGGGACAAGACCAAGGTCATCCTCTGCGAGGCCTGCGGCCGGATCCTCTACTGCCCGGCCAAGCCCGAGCCGATCAAGACCGAGCCCCCGGCCGCGGAATAGCCCCGCCGGCCTCAGGCGCCGGCCCCGCCGTCCTCCCGCCCGTTCCCGTTCTCGGCCTCTTCCCCGTACAGGGCCTCGATGTCCGCCTGGTACTCGGCCGTGACGTTGGCCCGCCGGACCTTGAGCGACGGCGTCATCTCGCCCTTCTCGATGTCGAAGTCGCGCGGCAGGACGGCGATCTTCTTGATCCGCTCGTACGAGGCCAGCAGCGGCGTCGCCTTGTCGACCTCGGCCTTGAGGAACTCGACGATCCGCGGCTCCCGGCACAGCTCCTCGATCGAGCCGGAGGCGATCCCCAGCGCCCGGGCCAGGTCCCGGAGCTTGTCGAAATGCGGCACGATCAGGGCCGCGGCGAAACGGCGGCGGTCCCCGATGACCACGGCGTTGGCGATGTAGGGGCTGGTCTTGAGCAGGTTCTCGATCGGCTGGGGGGCGATGTTCTTCCCGCCCGACGTGACCAGGAGGTCCTTCTTGCGGTCGGTGATGACCAGGAAGCCGTCGGCGTCGAAGCGGCCGATGTCCCCGGTGTGGAACCAGCCGCCCTCCAGGATCTCCCGCGTTTCCGCCTCCCTCTTATAATAGCCCTTCATGACGTTCGGCCCGCGGGCCAGGATCTCGCCGTCTTCGGCGATCCTGATCTCGACGCCGGGGACGGGCTTGCCGACCGTCCCCAGCCGCAGGCCGTCGAAGGTGTTGACGGCCAGAACCGGCGAGGTCTCCGTCAGGCCGTAGCCCTCCAGGATGACCAGGCCGATGGCGTAGAAGAACTCGGCGATGTCCTTGGACAGCGGCGCCCCGCCGGAGACGAAGAAACGGACCCGGCCTCCCGTCCGGCCGATGATCTTGGAAAAGACGAGCTTGGCCGCGACGGCCTTCTTCAGCTTCAGCCCGGGCGGCAGGGTCCTGCCGGCCAGGGTCAGGGCCCCGGCCTGCCGGCCGACGCCGACCGCCCAGAAGAAGATCCGTCGCCGCAGGGCCGGGCTGGCCAGGATCTGGTCCATGACCTTGGTGTAGATCTTCTCGAAGACCCGGGGCACGCTGACCATGATGTGCGGCCGGACCTCGAGCAGGTTCTGGGCCACGGCGTCGACGCTCTCGGCATAGGCCACCGTGCAGCCCTTGTATAGGTAGGTGAACATGACCATGCGCTCGAGGACGTGGGACAGGGGCAGGAACGACAGCACCGTATCCTTGTCCGAGAACGCCAGGACGTCCGAGGCCGCCTGGATGTTGGAGAGCAGGTTGGCGTGGGTCAGGATGACCCCCTTGGGGACGCCGGTCGTTCCCGAGGTGTAGATCAGCGTCGCCTCGTCCTCGGGCTTGATCCGGTCCACGAGCGCCTCGAACAGGCCCGGCTCGGCCGCGGCCGCGGCCCGGCCCTTGTCCAGGACCTCCCGGAGGGTCAGGACCCCGGCCGGGGCCTCGTCGGCGAAGGTGAGGTAGTGCTTGACCTTGGCCAGGCCGGCCCGGAGAGGTTCGATCTTCTTCCACTGGTCGGCATTGGAGACGACGACGACGCTGGCGTCCGAATCGTCCACGATGTAGCGGATCTGCTCGGAAACGAGGGTCGTGTAGATGGGCACCGTCAGCCCGCCCGCGGCGAGCGTCGCGAAGTCGGTCGCGGTCCACTCCGGCCGGTTCTCGGACAGGATGCATAGCTTCTGGCCCGGCCCGAAGCCGAGGGCCCGCAGGCCGAGGGCCAGATGCCTGACGCTGTCCCCGAACTCCGCGGCGGCGATGGGCCGGTACGCGCCGTCCTTCTTGACCAGCATGTAGTCCGGCTTCGGGTAGGCCGCGACCGAATGGACCAGCAAATGCGCGAGTGACGACACCATGATGCGGCGCTCCTTACTCCATTGAAATTGGTCCGATTCTAGTTTTGCCGGGCGCCCGTGTCAAGCCGTGCGGATCTTCCCGTCGACGAGCTCGATCGTCCGGTCGGCCAGCGCGGCCAGCTTCGGGTTGTGGGTGACCAGGAGAATCGTCAGCCCTTCCCTCCCGTTGAGGTCCTGGAGGATGCGGCCGATCTCGTCGCTCCGGGCTGTGTCGAGGTTCCCGGTCGGCTCGTCGGCCAGCAGGATGGAGGGCTTGTTCACCAGGGCCCGGGCGATGGCCACCCGCTGCATCTCGCCGCCGGAGAGCTGGCCGGGCAGGTGGTCGGCGCGCTTGTCCAGGCCGAGGAGCGCCAGGAGGCGGCCGACGTCCTCCTCGGCCCCCGGCTTCTTGAAGAAGGTGAACGGCAGGACGACGTTCTCGAGGACCGTCAGGGTCGAGACCAGGTAGAACTTCTGGAAGATGTAGCCGAAGACATCGCGCCGGATGCGGGTCAGCTTGGCCTCGGACAGCCCCTTGCCGTTCTTGAAGACGACTCGGCCGTCGAGCGCCAGCCGGCCCGAGCTCGGGTTGTCCAGGCAGCCCAGGACGTTGATCAGGGTGGTCTTGCCCGAGCCCGACGGCCCGATGACCGAGACGAACGATCCTGTCTCGATCCGGACGGAGACGTCGTCGACGGCGGCGATCTCCTCCGGGCCGCGGCGGTAGAGCCGCCTCAGGTGCTCGGCCTCGAGGGACCAGCGGGACGCGGCGCTCATGACTCCGCCTCGCTGCGGATGGTGTCGAGGGGCCTCATCCGGGCCGCCTTCCAGGACGGGTAAACGCCGCTCGCCAGGCCGATGGCCGTGACCACCCCGAGGGCCATGAGGACCAGGCCCGTGTCGATGGACACCAGGCCGCCGCTCGGCGAGTACGGCAGGAGCCTGCGGACGAGGACGTCCGTCAGCCGGGCCGTCACCAGGGCCAGCCCCGTGCCGATCAGGCCGCCGCCGATGCAGAGGATGATCGTCTCGAGCCAGACTAGCTTGAAGATGTCGCCGGCCATGGCCCCCATCGACTTGAGGATGCCGATCTCCTGCCGCCTCTCCATGACGGACATCAGGACAGTGTTGACGACGCCCATCATGGCGATGAGGATGGCGATGACGGCGATCGAGAGGACCATGACCCGGGCCGTCGAGACGAGGGTCATGATGGTCGTCTTGACCTGGGTCAGGCTGACGACCTGGACGTCGGGCAGCTTGTACATCTTGTCCTCGAAGGCCTTCATGTTGGCGTCCTTCCTGACCTTGATGCCGATCGACGTCAGCTCCGGGACCCCGAATATCCTCTGGACGGTCTTGATGGGCAGGAAGATCGTGCCGTCGTCCTGCGTCCCCGTCCGCTCCAGGATGCCGACGACCTTGACCTCGACCCCCTTCTCGGGGATGAGATAGAGGTCGCCGATCTCCCGCTGTTCGAGCTCGGCGACCTCGTAGCCGAAGACGGCCTCGGCCGCCTCGGCCTCGCGGAACCAGCCGCCGGCCTTGAACGGCAGGGCGCTCTTCATCTTCGGGTAGGTGGCCGGGTCGACGCCCAGGAACGCGGCCAGCCCGCCGCTCTCGCCCTTGTTCGGGTCGAAGACGACCTGCATGAGCATGGGCGTGACGCTGTCGACCTCGGGCTCGGCCGCGACGGACGCGGCGATGGCCGGATCCATGTACTTGAGGCCGGTCCCGCCCTTGAGCATGAGCGTCGCCGCCTCGTAGGGGCAGCCCTTGGCCACGACGAGCATCTGGAAGCCGAGGTTGTCGATGTCCTTGTTGAGGGACGCCTCGTAGCCGCGGTTGAAGCCGAAGAGGCTGACCAGGACCCAGGCGGCCATGGCGATGCCCAGGACCGTCAGCAGGCTCCGCGTCTTCTTGCGCAGCAGGTTCTTGTAGGCGACCTGGAAGACCGAGATCCTTTTTATCACGTTCCTATCCTTTGAAGAATTTCAGGTGGGCGTTGCCCAGGAGGAACTCGTCGGCCAGGACGAGGTTCTTCTTGGTCGCGCGGAGGATGGCCCGGAAATCGCGGTCCGAGCCCGGGTCGGGATTCGCGATCCGGCTGACGGGCCCGGGCGGCTCCTCCTTCCCCGTGACGACATCGTACCTGTAGAAATCCCGCAGGCTGAGGCCGAGGAACTGGTTCCCGAAAGCGGGATCGCGGAAGGCCTTGGCCGCCTTGGAGGTGAGCTTCTGGAGATAGAAGCCGCGGATGACCCCCTCGCGGTCGAGGGCCAGGAAGACCTGGAGCCCGCCGTAGGTCCCCTTCTGGTTGGCGCCGTGGATGTAGCCGATGAGCTCCGTGCCCTTGTAGATTTCGTACATGGTGTAGGGGACGTCGGCCGTCTCGAACAGCCCGGTGAACTTGTCGCCCAGGCGGGCCTCGATCTGCCGCAGGAGGCCGTCGCCGCCCTTCCTGGAGACTGAGACATAGAGCGTCTTGTAGCCGGTCGAGCCGGGGAAGAGACGCTTGACGTCCCGGTCCGGGTCGTTGAGGTCGCAGCCGACCGCGGCGTAGAGCGCCAGGGCCGCGGCGCCGAGAAGGATGCCGGCGGCGGCCGGGACGAGCGCCCGGACCGGCCGGGACCGGCCGGTCGATGATCCGCGGATGTCACTCATTTCCGTTCCTTTACAGCCGCTTGTAGTAATAAAGCTGGACGACGAATCGGACCCCGGGGCCGGCGCTGTCGCGGAGGACCATGAAGCGGCCGGCGAGGTCCGCGTTGAAGAGGTAGGTCAGCCCGGAGCCGAGGGAAAAATCCCAGTCGCCGGCCCGCCGCATGAGCGCGGGCTGGAGCTCGATCTTCAGCCGGCCTTCCTCGAGAAGGGACAGGCCCGGGCGCCAGAAGGCGAGAAAGGTCCCAGCCCCGCCTCGGCGGCCGGCCAGGATCTCGGCCCGGCTTTCCAGGTTCCTCCAGGCGAAGGACCAGTCGAGGCCGGCCGCGGTCCAGGCGGCGGGATCAGGGTCCGCCAGGGTATAGCCCATGGTCTCGAGGACGCGGCCCTGGGACAGCGACAGCCCGACGCTGTGGCCGTCCCGGGCGAGAACGCCCTTGAAGATCCTGGCGGCGGCCAGGTAGTTGCCTTTTAGATAGAGGGGCATGCCGGAGCCCGCGGTCAGCGAGGCGGCCACCCCGCCCCAGGCGAAATCGCGGTCGAGGCCGACGCCCCAATCCCGGTCGAAGCCGAACCCGAACATGGTCGCGTCGGGCAGGAGCAGGGCGTGATTGTCGAGGACGGAGGCGAGCCCCATGGCCGGGCGGCTGTGCCCGATCCAGATGTTGGCGAATTTAGGCTTGAGGCGGAGATAGGCGTTGTAGAGCTGCGGCTTCGGCCGCTTCGTCTCCTGGTCATAGACCAGCCGGGCCTGGACCCCCAGGACGCCTATATCCCGGGTTTCGGCGCTCAGGCGCTGGACGAAGTCGAACCCGAGGCCCGGCTTCTGCATCGCGTCGGCGGCCATGAACGAGAAGAGATCGACCCGGCCCGGCGCCGTGGCGTAGGCCCCGACCGCCTGGAGCTCGAGGTAGAGGAGAGAGCTCTGGGCCCTGAGGCCCGGCGCGAACGCCCCGAGGAGAGCCAGGCAGGCCGCGCCGAAACGGACGGCGGACCGGCGGCCGGGGCGGCGGCTCCCCGCCCCGCCGGCCTCAGACATCGAAGGCGACCCGGCCGCGGAAGACGACGACGCCGTTGCGGGCGAAGGTCAGCCGGACCTCCCAGTCGCCGGGCATGACCACGCTGACCGGCAAGAGGTAGTCGCCGGCTTTGTTGGTCTTGAAGGCAACCTCGCCCGAATCGTGGGCGCCGCGCATCGACGGCATGTCCGAGCGGCCGGTGATGGACAGGTCGGTGACCCGCTTCCCGTCCTTGTCATAGATCTTGACGATGAGGACCGAGGTCCCCATCTTCGGCGTCTTGTCGAATTCCCAGGTGAAGTAGTTGACCTCGCCGATCCAGCACTTCTTGCCCGCTTTGGGCAGGTCCTGGAAAACGGGTTCCTGGCCGCCGGGCACAAGGCCGGGGGAATTGCAGCAGGAGCCGGCGGGCTGGGCCGCCAGGGCCGTCGCCGCGCCCAGGAAGATCGCCAGGGAGATCATCAGGATATTGGTCGTTCTCATCGATAGCGCCTCCGATCCGGTCCCGAATTCCGATCCATTATATCGGAATCCCGCCCGGTCATCCAGGAGGCGGCCCGGCCCCGGACCGGGATCACGGCCCGGGTCACTTCTCGTTGTCGAGGACCTGTTCGAGGATATCGCGGGTCACGAACCACGTCCAATGGAGCTTCTCGAGGGTCTTGCGGTCCATCGTGAACGCCGAGAACGGCTTCCACAGGGGGGGCGGCGCGGGATTATTGGTCTCGATCTCGACGCGGACGACATCGAGGTTCTTGAACTTGCGGTAGAGCATCTGGAGCTTCGGCCCGATCTCGGACGCCAGGTCCGTCTCGTAATTGTCCTGGTCCACATCGTAATAATGATAAGCGATGAGGACCTCGCCCTTGTCGCCCAGGCTGAAGTCCGAGACGCCGGAGCTGTCATCCCGGGGCGTGCCGAGCACGGAACGCATCTCCGGGAGGCTCAGCTCCTTGATGATCTTCTCCTTTTCGGGCTTGACCTGCCCGGGCGCCGCCGTCTGGCCGGCCAGCAGGGCCGCCGCGAGCAGGGCCGCGACGCCCGCCCCCACGACTGTCCATCTTCTCATGTCCGGTCTCCTTTCGTTCGGCGCGGCCACGGTCTCATCCAGGATGGAAGGACCTTCTTTTCCTGAAGGCCCGCCCTCCCCTCTTGGGCCTGACCTCGACGCGGACCGCGCCGTCACTGCAGATCCCGGCCGGCGTCGGGCGGACGCGACGGACCGCCTTTTTCGGACGCTCCGGACCGGCGGGACTCGTTTTCATGAAAACCCATAATCCAAGATATGTGCCAAGCGCGGGTGGGCGGGCCCGGACGGGGGCGCGGCGTCCGCCCCATGGGACCGGGAGGCCGGACCGGGGCCTCATACCGCCGGGCGGGAATGTGTCCTGGCCGGTGAGAAACGTAAAGGCCGGATGTTCCCCGAAGCCCCGGCGCCGGGGCGGGCGGAGGCATCAGGCCTTCAGGCGGGAATAGAAGACCTTTTTGACCGCCTCGGCCGCGAGGACGTAAAGGGCGGTGATCCCGGCCAGCCAGGCCAGGATCGGCGCCGGCAGGGGGGTGAAGCCAAGCAGGGCGTTCAGCGGCGTGTAGGGCAAGGACAGGGTCACGACGGCGATGATCAAGGTCGAGACCAGGAGCCACCGTCCGGGCCGGCTCCTGACGAACGGGCGGCGGGTGCGAACGACCAAGGCGACCAGGAGCTCCGTCAGGACGGACTCGACGAACCAGCCGGTCCGGAAGACATCCGGCGGCACCTTGAGCAGGAGGAGGAGCACGGCGAAGGTGACGGCGTCGAAGATAGAGCTGGTCAGGCCGAAGACGACCATGAAAGAACGGATGAAGCGGATGTCCCAGCGGTGGGGCGACCGGACCATCTCCGGATCGACGTTGTCCCCGGCGATGGCGAGGGCCGGGATGTCGGACAGGAAGTTGTTGAGCAGGACCTGCTTGGCCAGCAGCGGCAGGAAGGGCAGGACGACCGAGGCCGCGGCCATGCTGAGCATGTTGCCGAAGTTGGCGCTGGTCGTCGTGAAGATGTACTTGAGCGAATTGGCGAAGGTGACCCGGCCCTCCTCGACGCCGCGCCGGATGACGTCCAGGCCGGGCTCGAGCAGGACGATGTCCGCGGCCTCGCGGGCCACGTCGACGGCCCCCTCGACGGAGATGCCGACATCGGCGTCGTGGAGGGACGGGGCGTCGTTGATGCCGTCGCCCAGGTAGCCGACGACATGGCCGGCCCGCTGCATGGCCCGGATGATGCGCTCCTTGTCGTTCGGGTCCGTCTCGGCGAACAAGGTCGTGCCCTCGACGGCGTGGACGAGGGCGTCCTCCGGCATCACGGCCAGATCGGAGCCGGTGATGACGCCCCGGACCTCGAGACCGACCATCCGGGCGACGCTTTCGGCGACGCGGCGGTTGTCGCCGGTGACGATCTTCAGGCCCACTCCCCGTCCGGCCAGGTCCTCGATCGCCCCCAGCACGCCGGGCTTGGGCGGATCGAAGAAGCGGAGGAAGCCGGCGAAGGCCAGGCCGCGCTCGTCGCCGCGGGTGTAGGCGGCCTGGACAGGCACGGGCTTGACGGCCACGCCCAGGACCCGGTACCCGGCCTCGCTCCAGCGGGCGAACAGGTCGAGGATCCGGTCCTTCTCGGCCGCGTCCAGCGGGACGGCCGCGGCGCCCCGCCGGGAAGAGACGCAGACGCCGAGCAGGGGCTCCAGGGCGCCCTTGGCGATGAGCATCGGCCCGGCCTCGCCTTCCCGGGCGACGATGCTCAGGCGCTTGCGAACGAAATCGTAGGGGATCTCATCCAGCTTGACCGCCGCCCCCGGGACCATCGAGCGCGCGCCGGTGATGGCCTCGTCCAGGGGGTTGGCCAGCCCCGTCTGGAGGCGGGCGTTGAGGAAGGCCCAGCGAAAGACCTCGTCGGACGGTCGGCCGTCGGCGTCGAGGGCGCCGTCGAGCTCGACGACCCCCGCGGTCAGCGTGCCCGTCTTGTCGGTGCAGAGGATGTCCATGCTGCCGAGGTTCTCGATCGAGCTCAGCCGCCGCACGATGACGCCGCTGCGGGCCATGGCCCGGGCGCCCTTGGAGAGGTTGATGGTGATGATGGCCGGCAGGAGCTCCGGCGAGATGCCGACGGCCAGGGCGATGGCGAACAGGAGCGAGTCGAGGGGCGGCTTGACCGAGATGATGTTCATGCCGAAGACGACCAGGATGAGGGCGATCATGACCTCGGACAGCATCAGGCCGAAGCGGCGGATGCCGCGCTCGAATTCCGTCTCGGGCGGCCGCCGGACGATCCGGTCGGCGATGCGGCCGAAAGCCGTCCCGGCTCCGGTCACGGCGACCAGGGCCAGTGCGGTCCCGCTGCGCACGTTCGTGCCGGCGAAAACGCAGTTGGTCCGCTCGGCCAGGCTCGAGACCGGGGCCGCCTCTCCGGGTTTTTTCTCGGCCGGGAACGTCTCCCCGGTCAGGGCGGCTTGGCTGACGAAGAAGTCCTTGGCCTCCAGGACCCGGCCGTCGGCCGGGATGAGGCTGCCGGCGGACAGCATCACGATATCGCCCGGGACGAGGTCCTCCGCCGGCACCGACGCCGGCGCCCCGTCGCGGAGCGCCGTGACCTTGTGGGCCAGCCGGCTCCGCAGCTTCTCGACGGCCCGCGAGGCGGAGTATTCCTGGGCGAAGGTGATGGACGCGCTCCCGATGACGATCGCCAGGATGACCAGGGCGTCGGCGAAGTCCCGGGCCAGGGCTGATACGAACGTGCCGAAGAGAAGGATCAGGACGAGCGGGCTCTTGAACTGCCTCAGGAAAAGGCCCGCGGCCGGGGACCTCTTCCTGACCTTGAGGGCGTTCGGCCCGGCCGCGGCGAGCCGGGCCCGGGCCTCGGCCTGGCCGAGACCCCGCGGCGCCGCCCCGAGCCCGGCCAGGACCTCGGCGGCGGGAGGGCTCCAGTAATCGATCGCCGGGAGCTTTCGATCGGGCATGGTTCCTATATCCCTGGGGTGTCGCGCGCCCCGATGATAGGCCTCGGTCCGGAGGGTGTCAAGGAACGTCCGGGCGGGGTTGTTTGACACCCGGGCCGGGCATTCCCTATAATCGGCCTGATCAGTGGGATTCCATGGCCAAGATCCTGATCATCGACGACGATCCGCTTGTCTCCGACTCCCTTTGCCAGGTCGTGGACAAGATGGGGCACGGTTCGTCCGTCGCCAGGAGCGTGGCCGCGGCCCTGGAGGCCGTCCGGGACGGGGCCTTCGACATCATCTTCTGCGACGTCCGCATGCCCGACGGCTCCGGCCTGGACATCCTGCCCGAGCTGAGGGCCGGCCAGCTCCCGCCCGAGGTCATCATCATCACCGGCTACGGGGACCCCGACGGGGCCGAGCTGGCCATCAAGAAGGGGGCCTGGGATTACGTCGAAAAGCCCCTGTCCGTCAAGGACGTCGCCCTGGCCGTGGAGCGGGCCCTCCAGTATCGGGACAAGAAGCGGGCCGCCCCGGCGCCGGTGGCCCTCAAGACCGAGGGCATCATCGGCAAGAGCCCGAAGCTCCGCGCCTGCCTGGACGCGCTGGCCCAGGCCGCCTCGAGCGAGGCCAACGCCCTGATCACGGGAGAGACGGGAACGGGCAAGGAGCTGTTCGCCTGGGCCATCCACCAGAACAGCGACCGCGCTTCGCGGAACTTCGTGGTCGTGGACTGCGCCGCGCTGCCGGAGACGCTCGTCGAGAGCACGCTCTTCGGCCACGTCCGGGGCGCCTTCACCGGGGCCGACAAGCCCCGCGACGGGCTGGTCCGGCAAGCGGACGGGGGGACGCTCTTCCTCGACGAGATCGGCGAGCTGCCCCTGTCCATCCAGAAATCCTTCCTCCGCGTCCTCCAGGAGCGCCGCTTCCGCCCGGTGGGGGGCGGGCAGGAGGTGACCAGCGATTTCCGGCTGGTCACCGCGACCAACCGGAACCTCGAGGACATGGTCCGGGCCGGAGGTTTCCGCGAGGATCTCCTCTTCCGGATCCGGACCCTCGTCCTCGCCCTGCCGCCCCTGCGGGAGATGAGAGAGGACCTCAAGGAACTCGTCATCCATTACGTCGTCAGGTTCTGCGATCAATACGGCATCCCGATGAAGAGCTTTTCGCCCGATTTCGAGCAGGTCCTGACGGCCTACGACTGGCCCGGCAACGTCCGCGAGCTCATCCAGTCGCTGGAAAAGGCCATCGTCAGCGCCAAGGACGAGCCGGTCCTCTTCCCCAAGCACCTGCCGGAGCATATCCGCGTCCGGCTGGCCCGGGACGCCGTTTTGAAAAAGAAGGTTTCCGAGCCCGTTCGGCCCCCCCTTCCGGGAGAGACGGCCGCGCCGGCCTCCATGAAGGACTTCCGCGAAGCGGGGCTGGCCCGGCTGGAAAGCGAGTACCTGGCCGGCCTGATGCGTTCGACCTCCCGCAATATCGCCGAGGCCTGCCGCCTCTCCGGGCTGTCCCGCTCGCGCCTCTACACGCTCCTCAAGAAATACGGCATCCCCCTGTCCTGAAGCCGGCCGTCCCGCGGGACCGGCCGGGACGGCCATCGAGTCCCGCCCGGCAGAATTCCTCCTCCCGACGGCCCGGCCGGCGGCGGCGGCGGCCCCGGGGCCCCAGGGCGGGCGTCCGCGGCCGGACGCCGTCAGGGCCCGCGCCGGACTTGGCACAATTCTTGGAATCTCCCTTTGTGAACGATGGCGGAAAGGACCGCTATGGCCTTGAACGTGTTCTTCCTGATGGCCAGGCCCTCCGAGGACGGGCGGGCGTTGGTGGGCGCGGCCGGGTCGCTCGTCACGGACGGCCGCATCGAGGTCTTCTCGAACCTTGCCGACTTCGAGGCCCGGATGCGCGGGCCCAAGGCGCCTCGCTCGCCGGCGATCGTCTGGAACCCGACGCACGACGACCTGCGCGCGCTCGCGGGCCTGAGCGATCTCCTCGCGGGCCTGAGGCTTCTTCTGGTCCTGCCCGATGACGAGGCGATGACTGTCGCCCTGGCCCACAAGCTGCGGCCGGCCTATGTCTCCTACATGGACGACGGGATCTCCGAGATCGTGGCCGTGCTCGGGCGCCTGACGGCCCCCGGGGAGGATGCGCCGGGTCCGGGGTCGGCGTGATGGAACGCCGCCCCCGGGTTCGCCCCACTGCCCGTCCTGTGGTAGAATCGCTCCCGACGATCCAGTCCGCGGAGGGGATGGCCATGGACAGGGCGATGAGAGATTCCGGCATAAGGATCCTGGGCCGGGTCCCTTGGGGGACCCATTTCTGCCAGTTCTATAAGACCCGCAAGGATCTCCTGGACGTCCTCGTGCCCTATTTCCAGGCGGGCCTGGCCTCGAACGAATATTGCATGTGGATCTGCTCGGAGCCGCTGGGGATCGCCGACGCCAGGAAGGCCCTGCGCCGGGCCGTGCCGGGGCTGGACCGGAAGATCCGGGCCGGCAAGATCGAGATCCTGTCCCACGACGAATGGTATCTCCGGAACGGCCGCTTCAGCTCCCGCCGGGTTCTCAGGGGCTGGGTCGAAAAGCTGAACGCCGCCCTGGACCGCGGCTTCGCCGGGCTGCGGCTGTCCGGGAGCGCCTTCTGGCTGGAGAAAGGGCAATGGGACGCCTTCACGGCCTACGAAGAGGCGATCAACGCCATGATCTCCAAATATCCGATGCTGGCCCTGTGCACGTACTCCCTGGAGCGATGTGATGCCCGGGAGATCATCGACGTCCTGGACAATCACGAGCAGGCGCTGGTCCGGCGGGGCGGAAAGTGGATCCTGGTGGCCAGCTCGGTCGCCCGGAAGGCCCGTATCGACCTCAAGGCCAGCCAGGACCGTTTCCGGGAGGTCTTCGACAAATCGCCCATCGGCATCGAGCTCTTCGACGCCGGGGGCCGCCTTCGAGAGGCCAACCGGGCCTGCCTGGAGATGTTCGGCGTCGCCGATCCGGACGAGGTCCGTGGTTTCCGGCTGTTCGAGGATCCGAACCTGACGCCCGACATCGCCGGGAAGATCCGGAAGGGGTTTCCCGTCCGGCGCGAGTTCCGGTACGATTTCACCAAGATCAGCCGGGCCGGCCTATTCCGCACCCGGCGGTCCGGCCCGGCCTCGCTCGACGTCCAGATCACGCCGCTCCGGAGCGCAGGGAGGACCGTCGAGGGCTACCTCGTCCAGATCATGGACATCAGCGAGCGGAAGGCGGCCGAGACGGCCCTGCGCGCGTCCTACGAGATGATGGAGAAGCGCATCTCCGAACGGACGTCCGAGCTGGTCCGGACGGTCCGGCAGCTCCGGCGGGAGATCGCGGAGCGCCATGAGCGCGAGCAGGACCTGCGCCAGCAGTCCGCCCTCCTCAACCTGGCCCGCGACGCGATCATCGTCCGCGACCCCGATTACCGGATCACGTTCTGGAACGACGGCGCCCAGAAGATCTACGGCTGGACCGACAGGGAAGCGACAGGGCGCGTCGCCCACGTTCTCCTGGGGACCCAATTCCCTGAAAGGCTGAAGGCCGTCCAGGACAGCCTGATGAAGGCCGGGCATTGGGAGGGCGAGATGGTCCGGACCCGGAAGGACGGGCAGCGGATCGTCGTCGAGAGCCGCTGGGCCGTGCTGCCGGGAAAATCAAAGCGCCGGCCGGAGGCCATCCTGGAGATCAGCCGCGACGTCACCCAGCGGCGGCACGTCGAGGGAGCGCTGCGGTCGGCCTCGGCCTACACCCGGGGGCTGATCGAGGCCAGCCTGGACCCGCTCGTGACGATCAACTCCGAAGGGAAGATCACGGACGTGAACCGGGCCACGGAGGCCGCGACCGGCCTGCCCCGGGCGCTGCTGATCGGCACGGATTTTTCGACCTGCTTCACGGAGCCGGAAAGGGCCCGGGCCGGCTACCGGCAGGTGTTCGACAAGGGCGAGGTCCGCGACTATCCCCTGGCCATCCGCCACGTCTCGGGCGCCGTGACGAAGGTCCTCTACAACGCGGCGGTCTACCGGGACGCCGACGGCAAGGTCGACGGCGTCTTCGCGGCGGCCCGCGACGTCACGGCGCTCCGGAACGCCGAGCAGGCCCGGCAGCGGCTGGCGACGGCGGTCGAGCAGCTCGCCGACGGGATCGCCATCACCGACCTGGACGGCCGGGTCCTGTCCACCAACCCGGCGTTCGGGGACCATCACGCGCTCCGGCCCGGCGAGATCGTAGGCCGGTCTCTGCAGGAGATCCTGCGGATCGACGGGAGGGGCCTGGAGACCGCCGGGACCATGGACCGGACGATCCGGGCGGGCAAGGTCTGGAACTGGCATGTCGCCCGGCGGGTGCCCGGCAAGCAGGTCCGCGAATACGAGCTGTCCGTCTCGCCTATCCGCGACGACGAGGGACGGCTGATCCACTGCATCGCCGTGAGCCGCGACGTCACCCAGGAGATCCAGCTCCAGGAACGGATCCGCCAATGGCAGAAGATGGAGGCCCTGGGCACCCTGGCCGGGGGGATCGCCCACGATTTCAACAACATCCTGCTGCCTATCCTGATCAACACCGAGCTCACGCTGAGCGAGGAGCCGCCCGACGCCCCGGCGACCCGGCGCCTTGGCCAGGTCCTGGAGGCGGCCAAGCGCGGCAAGGACATGGTCCGCCAGATCATCGCCTTCTCGCAGCAGAAGGAGCAGGACCGCCGGCCGGTCGAGATCGCTCCCATCGTCCGGGAGGCCCTCAAGCTGCTCAGGATCTCGATGCCCAAGACGATCGAGATCGCCGAAAGGATCGAAGCCGGATCCGCCGTGATCGTGGCCGACCCGACGCAGATCCAGCAGGTCCTGATGAACCTGGGCAACAACGCCGCCTATGCCATGCGGGAGACCGGCGGCGTCCTGGACGTGTCCGTTTCCGAGGTCTCCCTCGACAAGGGCATGGCCGAGCGTTTCCTCGACATCAAGCCGGGCTCGTATGTCCGGCTGTCCGTGCGCGATACCGGCCAGGGCATCCCGCCCGAGGTCATGGACCGGATCTTCGAGCCCTTCTTCACGACCAAGAAGAAGGGCGAAGGGACGGGCATGGGTCTGGCCGTCGTCCACGGCGTCGTCAAGGGCCACGGCGGGGCGATCTCCGTCTCGAGCGAGGTCGGCAAGGGGACGACGTTCACCGTCTACCTGCCCCGGGTGGCAGGCGAGGCCGCCAGGACGGAAGAGAGCCCGGAACCGTTCGCGAAGGGGACCGAGAGGATCCTGTTCGTGGACGACGAAGACATCCAGGTCCGGGCCATGACCAAGCTCCTGGAGCACCTCGGCTACAGGGTCGTCGGCCTGACCGACGCCGTCGAGGCCCTCGAGCTCGTCCGCAAGGACCCCGGCGCGTTCGACCTGGTCATCATGGACCAGACCATGCCCAGACTGAGCGGGGGCGAGATGGCCGGAGAGATCCTGCGCCTCCGCCCAGGCCTGCCCCTGATCCTCTGCACCGGCTACAGCGAGACCCTGGACGAAGAGCAGGCCCTGGCCATGGGCATCCGGGCCTTCGTCATGAAGCCGTTCTCGGTCAAGGAGATCGCCCTCAGCATCCGCCGGGCCCTGGCCCCGGCCGCCTGACCCCGGCGCCTGTCACGATGCCGGTCCGGGCGGCCGCGGGCGCTCGCTCCGTCCCGGCCGGCGGGACCCTTTCCCGCGGGAATAGACAGCCGGGCCCCCGGCCGTCCCGATCGGCGGTCACTCCTCCCTCGCGGTCTGGCCGCCGGCCCATCCGCCCTGTCTATGGATCCTGGCACGTTTTTTGTATCCAGGATGGCGCCGTAAGTGATGTCCGCAAGAAAGGAGAAGGTCCATCCATGAGCAAGAACGGGCTTCGCTGGCTCATGATCGTGTCGCTCGCCCTCGGCTATTTTTTGGGCCGGAGGGCATCCGCGCCAAAGACCGGCCCGGCCCGGTGAACGGGAGGAACCTGTGAAGGGAAGATGCCCCTTCTGCCTTGACCGCAGCGCCAGCCGGGTCGGCTCCGGGCCGCGCCCCTCGAAAAGGGTCGACGCCGAGAGCCGGCTCATGACCTGCGAAGACTGCGAGCGGTGGTACTGGGCCGATTCCGGCCAGGAGGTCGTCCGGCTGTGCGAGATCTGCACGACGCCGCTGACCGAGCCGCGGAAGTGCTTCGAGGATGTCCGAGAGCTCCTGGGCTCCGGGGGCTCCGCGTTCCCGCGGCAGCGCACCGCCGAGTTCAACCGGATCTGCAGCCTCTGCCCCAACGCGAGCTTCGCGCCGGGCCCTCTGGGCGCGCAGGCGTGAAGGCCGGCCCGGCGGGCGGGCTCACCCCGCCTTGGACAGGAGGTAGAGCACGCCCATGATCACCGGCTGGTGGACCAGGTAGATCAGGAGGGAGTGGCGGCCGGCGACGTTGACGAAGGTCACGGGCAGGCGCCAGGGCAGCAGGCTCCGCCTCGAGGCATAGGCCCACTTGCCCAGGGCCGCCCCGATCAGGAAGATGCCGAGCCAGGGGATCAGGGGGAAGTAGTCGAACGACGAGAACGACGGGCTGGTGAGGCCGAGCGGCATCAGCCAATCGGTCCGGACGGCCAGAGTCCTTTTCACGGCCGGCAGGGCCGCGGCCAGGGCGATGACCGGCGCGCCCCAGGCCGCGCAGACGGCCGCGCGCGCCTTCGCGAACGCCGCGCCGTAGAGGAGCATGGAAACGGCCAGGCACTGGAGGATGCCGAACCAGACGGCCGACTCCCGGTCGAACACGTAGGTGGCCGCTGTCACAAGGAACGAGACCGCGAGGAGACGGAGACCCCGGCGGAGGTTGTTCCGGCTCAGGGTGCTGCTTGTCCCCGAAAGGACGACGAAAAGGCCGGCGAAGAACAGCTGCGCGGCCGTCCAGGCGGCCGTCGACAGGTCGGTCGAGAAGCCGAGGAACCTCCGGACGCCGCGGAACTCGGCCAGATCGAAGAGCAGATGATAGCCGACCATCAGGATGATCGCCAGCCCGCGCAGGAAGTCGATCTCCCAGATGCGCGGCGGACGCCCGCCCGGCGCGTTCGCGGCCCCGGTCACGGGGGCGGTCCTGGTCACCGGCCCGTCGCTGTTCATGGTCGTGGGACAGAGGATAGTCCGGGTCCCGAAACTCTGTCAAGCGGAACGGCCGTCCGGGGGATCAGACGGGCGGCGCCCCGGGCCGGCGGAGGCCGAGCATCCCGCCGAGCCGGAGCCCGTTCTCGACGGCGAAGCCCCTATAGTCGTTGTTGAAGTAGACGAAGCACTCGGCCGCCCGGACCCGGCCGATGACGGCCGCCCAGGCGGCCAGGTCCTCGTCCGGGTAGCTTGAATCGTACCGGCCCGTCGGCCCGTGGAAGCGGAAATAGGCGAGGTCCGTCGTTTCGACGGTAGTGTCGGGGACCCGGCCCGAGGGCACCGTGCAGAACGCCGCCCGGTGCTTCCTCATCAGATCGTACGTCGCTTCGTCGTACCAGCTCGCGTCGCGGAACTCGATCACGTTCCGGCGCCCGGACGGGAGAGCCTCCAGGAACCGGGCCAGGAGGCCGAGGTCCCGCGCGAGCGACGGCGGCAGCTGGAAGAGCACGGCGCCGAGCTTCTCGCCGAGGGAATCGCCCAGGGCGTAGAAATCGCGGACGTCTCCCTGGACGTCGCGGAGCCGCTTGAGATGGGTGATCCGGCGGTTGGCCTTGAGGGTGAAGAGGAACCCGGGCGGGGTCCGGTCGCGCCAGCCGGCCAGAATCCCCGTCTTGGGGAGGCGATAGAACGTCATGTTGATCTCGACCGTGGCGAAGCGCGAGGCGTAGAACTCGAGCCATTGCCGGGACGGCAGGTCGGGCGGGTAGAACGGCCCTTTCCAGCCCGGATAGCTCCAGCCGGACGTGCCCAGATGGATGACCGGGCCCCGTTCTCGCGGACCTGACACGGGCGCCTCCTAGGAGCGGCCGATCTTCCCCCCCCGCCCGAACGATCGTTCCCTTCCATTCCGGCAGACAAGCGGGCCCGGCGCAAGCCGCGCGGACGCGGCTTAACGCCGTCCGGCAAAGCTCCGGTCCCCGCCGTGCCGGCGGAGCTCAGGAAGCCGGCCTGTCTTTCAAGGCCTGCTCGACGGCCCTCTTGAGCTGGATGTAGCTCGGGGCGACGAAATCCTGTCCGTTGACCAGGAAGGTCGGGGTCCCGGAAATGCCCGCGGCTACTCCCTCGGCGATGTCCCGTTCGATCTCCCGGGCATGGCCTTTAGCGGCCTGGCACGCCCGGAAGCGATCGACGTCGAGTCCGATGCTCCGGGCCAGGGCCTCGAGCTCCGCCGGGCCGAGCCGCCCGTCGGCCGCGAAGACGCGCTCATGGAACTCCCAGAACCTGCCCTGGTCCCGGGCGCAGCGCGGGGCCCGGGCCAGCTCCCGGGCGCCCGGGTGGATATCCAGCGGAAAATCCATGTAGACCCACCGAACGAGCCCCCGGAACTCCCGCCTGATCCTCCTGGCCGCCGGCTGGACCCGCCGGCAATGCGGGCAGAGGTAATCCGAGAATTCGATCACCCGGACGGGGGCGTCGACCGGTCCGAGGACCGGGTTGAGCCCCTGCTCGGTCTCCACCTCGATCCCGTCCAGCACCTCGTCCTCCGGCGGCTTCCTGAAATGGACCCGGTTCTCGCGGGACAGGGCCGCGAAGGACCCGGCGAAGGCCGCGGCGGCCAGGGCCAGCCCCGGCCAGGCCCGGGGCGGGTCGAACGCGACGATCGCGAGCAGGGCGACGATGGCCGCGTCCAGCAGGCAAAGGGCGCACGGGGCCCGGATGACGGCCATGGTCAGCACGAACGTGCACTCGAAGCCGAGCCCGGCCATTACGACCCAGAATCCGAGCGGGCGCGCGAACGCCAGGATGACCCCCAGGCCGGCGTAATAAAGGACGCCCCAGAAGGGCACGGGCAAGCCGAGGAGCGTGAACAGGGCCGTTCGGCGGCAGCCCTCGCCGAAGACGCCGCAGAGCCGCTGGACCCAGGGGACCCGGCGCTCGAGGGCCGAGAGGACCGAGACGAGGAGGCCCGACGCGGCCAGGATCCCGGCCGCGGTCACGCGAGACGCCTCCGACAGGGTCATAGGCCCCTCCTTGTCGCCGGCGGGCTTGTCCTTCTTATTCTGTCAGAGCCGCGGTTCGGGCGCAAGCCGCGCCGAAGAAGAGGGGAAAAAAAGAGCCCCTCCCGATAGCCTCGGGAGGGGCTCCTGACGACTGCTGCGGTCCAGCCTAGAAGGAGTACCTCAGACTGAACTTGAACGTTCTTGTGCCGGACACCGACGAGATCTTCTTATAGGTCGGGTCCAGGGTCACGGCGCCCTCCTCGAGAGTGTTCTCAGACAAGGGGGCATAACGATAAACATCGTTCACCCCGATGCTGACGTCGGTATAGCCGAGGAGGTTGAGGATGTCGACATAGGCGCCGACCTTCCCGAACTTGCCGAGCGGGAATTCCTTCTCGAGTCTCATGTCGACGATGTCGGAAGCCCGCCATCTGTACGTGCCGGGAGCGTCGACGTTGATGACGACGTACTGTCTCCGCACGTTGTGCGCCGCCGCCCAATCCGCGGGGCAAATGAGCTGGCATTGCCTGTTCAGGGGCGCGCCCGAGGAATGCGTGTAGTAGGCGCTGAGGACGAAGTCCCAGGGCAGCTGGGCCGTCCCGAGGAGCTTGATGACCAGCGGCCTGTCATAGGACAGCCGGCCGGTCGCGTTGACGAAGGAGTTCGGCTTGTCGGCGATCCCGGTCCAGCCCCGGCTGTAGTAGTAGTTCATGCCGGCGTTGCCCCAAGACTTGCTGAGGACGACGGAACCGGTCAGCTGCCAGCCGTCCGACATCCGCTTGTTGAAGCTGAACTCGTAGGCCCGGTATTTCCTCGTCAATTCGGACAGGTTAGAGGCCCGGTACCAGATCCCCGGGGAGTCGAGGCGCCGGAAGTAGGCGGTCACGGTCGTGTCGGGATAATCCCCGGCGCCGGGGATGATCGTCGTGAACGGCACCCACCATTCCTGGGTTTCCGCCTGGTCCGGATGGTACATCCAATTGCCGTTGTCGACGTTGTACATGGCATCTTCAAAGATATTCTTGGTGTTCTTGTAGATGAAGGTGCCGCCGACGGAGAAGTCCTTGAGGATCTCGCGGTTGATCCCGAACGTGAGTTCGTCGGTGAGGGGCGACTTGGTGTTGGGATCGAGCATCTCGCTCAGGAAATCCTTGCTCATGAACCGGTAGTCGTAGCCGAGCTCGGTCCACGTGTCGGAGCTGTCGGGCGCGCCGTTGCTGTTCATATCCTGCCAGTAATATCCGTAGGTGCGGGGGTACAGCTGGCTCACGATCCGGAAATAATCGATCATCATGTATTCGCTGTACCGGGAGAAGGCGGCCTTGACGGCCGTTTTGCCGTCGCCCCAGGGATCGTAGGTCAGACCGAACCGCGGAGAGAACGTGTTCCAGGTCATGACATCGTTCCAGGTCTCGGTCGTGAAGGTGTCAAAAGGATTGATCCCGTCGGGGAAAACCGTGGGATAGGTCGTCTGGCAGTACGGCGAAACGACGTTCTCGCCGACCCACACGGACAGCGGCGAGCCGGCGCCCCGGGTCACGGACGGCTTCCAGCCCCAGGACCTGTCGAACCTCAAGCCGAGGTTCACGGTCAGCCGCTTGGCGATGGTCCAGGAATCCTGGAGGTAGGCCCCGATTCTGCGGGCCTTGTCGATGACCTGAGGAGTGCCTTTCTCGGAGGGGATGGCCAGGAAATAGATCAATCCGATCTTGTTGACCGGGTCGACGTAATAAGGACTGTTCTGGTTGTAGTAGAGGGAGTAATTCTCTTTCTGCCAGATATTCCAGTCCCCATAAGCGTCCTCGAACTCGACGCCGCCCTTGATCTCATGGGACCCGCCGAGGAACCTGTCCTTGAAATAGGTCACGCTCAGCCCCGCCGTGGTCCTCTTCCGGAGTTCCTCGTCATTGGAGCTGCCGGAGGAGCCCAGCTGCGAATAGAGCGTGCCCCGGTTGAAGATGATGGGAAGATCCAGGGCCTCTTCCTGCAGGTGCCATTTCGAATCGACCCGGGCGATGCCGAGCTTGAATTCGGCGAAGGCGTTCTGGTTGAAGATATAGTTGACGGTCCCGGTCCCCGTCAGCGAGGTCTCGTTGAAATCCCGGGTCGAGATGAAGGTCGTGTAGGCGCCGGGGGAGCTGTCCACGGGCCGATGGGGGTTGGAATAGTTGAACATCCCCATGACCTTCATCTTAGGGGAGACCTGATAGGTCAGCTTGGCCAGTCCCATCGTGGCGTAGTTCTTATAAGGCCAGGAGGTGTGGGTCCGGCCCAGGAAGTCGGTGTAGGGCCCGATGAAGGCGCTTGTGGACTCGCTCTGGGCGCGCCGGTAATTGCTGAAGAACCACAGCTTGTTCTTGATGATGGGCCCGCCCAGGCTGACGGACGCGTCGACGGAGCTCTTGTCGAAGGTCGGCTTGGCCACGCCGAAGGCCGCGAGCTGGTCATCGGTCCACAGGGAAGAGGCCAGGTGCTTGTTGGTGTAGTAGACCTGGGCTCCGCCCGAGAACCTGTTCCCGCCGGAGAGGGTGACGACGTTGATGTAGGCGCCGGTCGTGTAGCCGACCTCGGCCGGCAGGGCGGCCGTGGCGACCTCGACCTCGTCGATGATGTCGTAATTCGCGTCGGTCATGGGGGTCATCGAAACGGGATCATTGATATTGACGCCGTCCAGGGCGTAGGTGCTGCCCCTGACCGTGCTGCCGTGGAAGGTGCTGTCGACGGCCCCAGGCACGGTGTTGACGATGGTGGTGAGGTTCCGGGCCAGGGGGAGGTTGCGAAGCATCTCGGTATCGACGACCGTGGCGACCTTGGGGTTGACCACGTCGATCGTCGGCGACGACGCCGTCACCATGACTTCCTTCTCCACGGCGGCCACGTCCAACGTGAAATTCACGGTGACCGTCGCCCCGACCAGGACCTTGACGTTCTCCCGGGTCACCTTCTTGAACCCGGGCATGTCGACCGTCACGTTGTACGACCCCGGCGGGACGGACGGGAACCGAAAATCCCCCGTCGTCGAGGTCACATAGTTGAGCTCGCCCAACATGGAGTCGGATTTGATCGACACCGTCGCGCCGGGCAGGGGGGCGCCGTCGGCTTCAAAGATCGCGCCCTTGATCGAGCCTGTCTGACGCTGAGCGAAGGCTCCGGAAACCAGAGCGACAAAAAGAGCAAAAAACAAGAGAGATCTCAATCGAGGTCTGCACATTCGTCCGCCACTCATGCTGATTCCTCCTTTGGGTTTAGATTTAAGGCAAGAAACGAATAGGTGCCGATGTTTTGCGTCGTTGACGAAAAGAGCTTGAATTTGCTTTCCGCCATGAGATATCGTATATCATACTTCTTATTCATTGCGATTCTAAATAGCAAGAATGCCTTTGTCAAGCTTTTTATTTGGCGGCTCCAGAGAGGCCGTGTACGGCCGCAACGCCGATTTTCCCCTGGAAGCCGGCCATCTCAGCGGACGCGAAGATCCCGGCACGCCGGCGGCGAACGGTCCTTCCAGCCGGTTTTTCGGGTAGAATACTCAAGTATCTTATTGGAGGTCGATGCCATGCGCAAACCAGAAAAATATCTGGCGAAAACGGCTTTGCTGTCCATTATGCTGCTGGCCGCATCCCTTGGGGCAGGCGCTCAGGAGCCCCCGGGCCGGACCTTTGCCCTGCACACGACCGGCAAGATGCATATGGACGGGAACCTGACGGAACCGGATTGGCAGCGTGCGGAAGTCATAGGCAGTTTCCTGCTCCATCCCCAGAAGACGGCGGAAAAGGACGTCACCGAAGCCAGGATCCTGTGGGACGACGAGTGCCTTTACATCGCCTTCAAATGCCATGACGCCCATATTTCGGGGACCAAAACGGAACGGAACACGGCCGTGTTCGAGGATGACTGCGTCGAGGCCTTCATTTGCCCGGTGCCCCGGAATTTCGAGCGCTATACGAATATCGAGATCAACGCCATCGGCACCTACAACTCGCGGGTCTGCGGGGAAAGGCCGGTCGAAGGGCTGGCCGGCCGGCCGGGTGTCACCGACCCGACGAGCCCCCGCGCCAACTGGTTCCCGCCGGGGCTCCAGATCGGCCGGTCCCATCTGGGAACGATGAACAACGACACGGACGAGGACTCCTGGTGGATCATCGAGATGAGCATCCCCTTCAAGTCCTTCGAGGTCCTGGGCTGGGATCGGACGCCGGCTGACGGCGACGTCTGGCGCTACAACCTCTACCGCCTCGGCGGCAAGGTCGATCCCCAGAGGAGCAGCCTCTTCCCTCTTTCTGAAGGCGCCAACAACCATTCCCCCAAGGACTTCGGGACGCTCGTCTTCAGGACGGCGACCTGGCCGCTGCGGGAGGCCCGGCCCGGGGCGAAGGGCGAGGCCGTCCGATGACCGGCCGAAGGGGCATCGGGCCCGCCCTGGCGCTCGGCCTGGTCTTGTCGGCGGCGGCCTGGCCGGCGCCTCGGGGCGGGGCGCCTGACCGCGTCTTCCCCCATCCTTTTATATCGGCGGCCGCGGCGGACGTCCCGGCCCTGAAGGCCGCGACGGCCCGCCTGATGGAGATGCCGGACGGCGAGATCGTCCGGCTCATCCCGGAACTGGCGCCGATCAGGCTGGTCGGCTGTCCCAACTGCCAGGGCGGGGCCCAGGACACGTCGCTCGAGGTCTGGACGATCGAGGACCCGGATCACGTCCGGTGCCGGTATTGCGGCGAGAGATACCCCAACGAACGCTATCCCCTTAACGGCGTCCTGGAATTCGTCAATCCCCGGGGCCAGCGGCAATCCTACCGCTACTATGACGGCGGCAGCGAAAAACGGCGCTATTTCTTCGAGGGCGTTATCGCCGCGCAGGCCGGCCAATATCTGGCCGAACGAGCCTACGACCTTGCCCTTCTTTATGGGGCGACCGGGGAAAAGGCCTATGCCCACAAGGCGGCCGTGATCCTGGACCGCTTCGCCCAGGTCTATCCAGGCTGGCCCGTCCACGGCAACGTGGGCAACTACGCCAACTGGAAGACCTTCCACGACGCGCCTCCCTACCCGGCCCAGAGCGGGAAATGGGGCCGCTGGATCCACGACGAGTTCATGACCGAGCTGGCGCTCGCCTATGACCTCATTCACGAGAGCCCCGCCTTCGCGGAGCTGGGCGCCGCGGCCGGGACCGACGTCCGCAGACGGATCGAGAACGACCTGTTCCGGGCCCAGGTGGAGCTGGTCCGGCAATATCCCCGGTATATCGGGGCCTCAGGCCAGAACGGCACGGCCGCGGGCCTTATCGCGATCGGACGCGCCATCGAGGAGCCGGAATGCGTCCATGACGGCGTGGCCCGGTTCCGGGACGCTTTCGCCGGATGGTTCCACGCCGACGGCCTGCTGATGAGCGGCTCGCCCGCGTACACCCTTCAGATGCTCAGCGCGCTGGAGAGCCCGGCCCAGATGGCCAAGGGCTACTCCGATCCTCCGGGCTACGTCCATCCCGGGGACGGCCTGCACTTCGAAGGCCTCGACCTGGGAGCGAGCTCCGTCGCGCTCGAGCGCTCCCGCGCCGCCCTGCGGAGCCTGGTCCTGCCCGATGGCCGTTACGCGCCCGTTCACGATTCCTGGGCCAGGAAACCGTACACGCAGGTGCAGCCGCCGCAGGAGTCCCGGGCGGCTCTGCTGCCCGCGACCGGCCACGCCGTGCTCGGGCGGGGGGCCGGGGCGGAACAGGCGCAGGTCCACCTCCACTTCGGGGACCATGCCGGGCACGCCCACGCCGACGAGCTCAACCTCGAGCTCTTTGCCCACGGGCGGGAGATGCTCGGGGAGATCGGCTACAGCCATACGAAGCTGCGTCCCTGGGCCATGAGCACCCTGGCCCACAACACCGTCGTCGTCGATCGCTTCAACCAGGTCATCACCCAAGGCTGGCTGCCCGTTTCCTGGGCCCGGCTGGACCGCTTCGAAAAGACCTCGTTCGACCCCGGGGAGAACGTTTTCGGCAGCCTGCTCCTCTATGACACGGAAGACGGCAAGGTCCAGATCGCCGAGGCGGAGGCCGTTCGGGGCTACCGCGGGTTCGTTCCCGGCCTGAAGGAGTACCGCAGGCTCGTCGCGCTCGTCGGCATCTCGCCGGCCGACGCTTACGTGGTCGATGTGTTCCGCGTGACCGGCGGCCGGGAGCATCTCTGGGCGGCTCACGGGAGCGTCGACCAGGGGCAGGAGATCGAGACCAGCCTGACGCTCCAGCCGCGGGAAGGGACCCTCCTCGGACCGGGAACGGAATACGCCGCCGGGCGCGACCCGGAACTGGACGGCGAGAGCTTCAAGGGCGCGGTCTACGGCCTCGTCGACGGGCTCTCCTCGGCTTCGGCGGACGGCGCCTGGAGCGCCGCCTGGCGTTTTGCCGACGATCCCCGGCTGGGGCTGAACCTGACGATGCTGGGAAGCCCCGGGCGCCGGGTCACCGTCGGCCGCGCGCCGTCCGTCGTTCCGGCGGGCGAGGACAACGCCAAGGTCGACGGGTTCAAGATGCCCCTCCTCCTTGTCGAGGACCGGAACGAGGAGAGCGTCTTTATCGCCGTCTGGGAACCGTTCCGCGGCCGGCCCCGGATCTCCGCCGTGCGGCAGCTCGAATTCCGGGGCGAGCGCGGCCGGAGCCTCGGTCTCACCGTCGAGATCGGCGACCGGACGGACTACATCCTCATCGACCCGGACGGGAACGCGATGAGGGAAACCAGGGACGGCGGTCTCTCCTTCCAGGGCCGCTTCGGGCTGGTTTCCGAGGTCAAAGGAAAGCCCCTGTCCATGCACCTGACCGGCGGGACCATCCTGGCCAAAGGCCGGCTGGCGCTTCGCGGCCGTCCCCTGCCGGAGGGAAAGGTCGTCAATATCCGCCGCGAGTCGGGGAAAGAATTCTTCGAAACCGAGGCCAGGCTGCCCGAAGGCGGCCGCCTTCGAAACCGCTGGCTGCTCCTCCGCCGCCCCGACGGCCGCACCCGGGCCTACAGGATCCTGGACGTCAGGACGTCGGGGGACCGCAGCCTGATCCTGCCGGAGGGGGGAACGGGCCTTGAGTCGGTCCCTGATCCGGCCGGCCCGCGTCGGACGCCGGGGAAGTTCCGCGATATCTATTTCCCCCATTCGGAATTCGACGGGGGCCTGGGATCGTTCACGATCCTCGACGCGGCCTGGACCGAGGACTAGAGGCCGTATTTCGCGGCCAGGTCCTTCAGGCCCTTTTCGTAGTCCGCCTGGCCTTCCGGGCCGCCGATGCCCTCGTAGAGAACGGGCACGCGCTTCCGCAGGAGAGGGACGATGTCCCTGAGCGGCACGACGTCGCCGAAGGACAGGCCCAGTTCTCCCAGTATCCTCCTGTTCGTCCGCGTCACGAAGTCGACCATGGCCTGATCCCTGGCCGAGGGACAGGATTGGCCGACCCCCCAGACGCTGCCCATCGGGTCGGCGACGAGCTTCGGGCAGCCGGCGCAGGCGTCGTCAAAGGCCTCGACGATGCGGATCCTGAGATCGGGCTCCTTCTCGACCCGGGAGACAAGGGGGCTCCATTTCTTCGAATCGAGCCCGGCGCGGATGCCGTAATAGGCCACGATGTAGGGAGGATGATAGGCCCGCAGGAACATGGGACGCCCCCGCCAATCCGCCCCGGACCGGTCGATGACCTGGTTCTGAGGCCCCGACCTGCCGAGCGGGAACAGCCTGCCCGCGGCCAGGGCCAAGGCGCCGCAGCCCGAAGCCGCCAGTGCTTGACGACGAGAAAAACGTTCGTTCATCGCGCTCCTCCGTCAGGCCTTCGGGATCGCCCCGGAAGGCCAGTTCTTATCGGGATCACGGGGACGTCCGGGATCATTCCTTCTCCCGGCGGTTGTCCTTGAGCCGGATGGCCCCGAGCTTCACGGCGTTCGAGAGGAATTGCTCGACCATGTCCCTCGTCACCGGGCCGTAATAGGAATCGCCCGCGGCCAGGGCCTCCGCGCTCACGGCGTTGAAGATATCCAGGAAGCTGTTCTTTCCGTCGACAAAAGCCAGGCACTCGAGGGCCATGGCCGTATGCAGGCCGGGGACAAGCGTCATCCTCTGCCTGGCGGCATAATAGTCCTTCGGCGACGCCTCGAGCACGGGGATCATCCGGCTGAGCTCCCTGTCCTTGGCCTCCGGGACGAGCTGCGGCGGCGGGGCCCCGGTCTTCCATTGGAAGAGATGATCCAGCTCCGCGAGCCAGGCCGCTTCCCGGTCCCGGAGCTTCGCGGCGCAGTCGGCGATCAGCCGCAGTCCCCGCGGGCCCGGGCTCAGCCGGCGCAGGGAATCGACGGCCCGGATCTCGCGCCGGACGGCCTCCCGGACCTGGTTGCGGGCGGTCCGATAGGCCGGGACCGGGTCTGACGCTCCGCCGATCCATTGCAGGGCCAGCTTCGTCTCCCGCCCCATCCGGGCGAGGGCGTTGCCGTAGACCTCCGCCGCCCAGATGGGCGCGTCCCCCTCCCCCGCGACGGCCGTCAGGTAGCCGATCGCCGCGGCCGCGACGGCATTGCGCTGGATCTGGGTGGGGTCGACATTCCACAGGTCGTCATCGGTGCCGTGGATGTATTCGTCGGGCCAGTCGAGGAAGCCGACGGCCGGGACGCCGACGACCGCCTCGAGGAACTGGACATGCTCGCTGCCGGTGAAAAAGGGAAGAACGAGGATGTTGTATCCTTCGCGGGTCCCCAGGTGAGCGAGGATCGGCCGGGTGAACGGATAGGCGTTGTAGTGGGCCGCATAGGTGGGCGTGTTCCCCCGCCGGACGAGGTCGACGACGTGTTCCGTGATGTCGTTCAGGAAGCCGGGACGGGACGCCGGGGACAGGGTCACGTGCTGAACGCGGCTTCCCAGGGACTGCTTGGCCCCGACCATGTCCAGGTTGATCGCCGCCAGGATCTTCGTCCGTTCCTCCGGGAAATCGGAGAAGAACTGCGCCTCGCTGCTGTTCTCCGTGGTCCACCAGAAACGGAGGCTCCTCAGCGGCCGCCTGATCTTGCCCTGGTCGCTGAGAAGCTTGAGGGAGCGGGCGATCTCGAGCAGGGCCGCGCAGCCGCTTCCGTTGTCGTTGGCCGAGGTCTTTTCCTCCTGCAGATGGGCCGCGTAAACGATGTCCGGCGCGGTCTTGTCCGTGCCCATGATGAAGGCCTCGCACATCGCCTGCCAGCTCGGCTCCGTGAACTCGCTCTCGACCAGGGCCCTGAGCCTGACCGGGGACTTGGCTTTCCGGACGAGCTCTCTCAGCCACTCCCCCTGGCGGATGGAAAGGACGAAGGCGAACGTGCCCGGCTTCCCGTCGGCGCTCCGGACCGGGATCGATTGCCAGGCTATCTGGTCCGGATGGTCGATGGGGTTCTGGCGCTGGGAGGCATAGGAAACGATCCCCAGGGCTCCCCTTTTCCAGACGGCCATCTCCATGACCTTGTCCAGCGAGCCCCCGGCCAGGACGATCTTGCCGCCGACGTCCCGGCCGTCGTAATCGGCTTCCGATTCGCCCGTCCCGACGTCCGCCAATTCCGCGGTCAGGTCGGTCGTCCGGCTGTAGTCCGCGAGCGACACCGCGACCTGGTCCAGGCTGGTCAGCTTGATCTCCTCGGGCTCGACGATCCAGAGCTCGGCTTTCCCGGCCGTCCAGCTCGGCCGGGCCGATCTCTGGCGGATGATGCGGACGTTCTCCAGGCCGTACTCCCTGGCCTTCGCGTAAACGTACTGAAGGACGGCTTCAAAGCCCCGGGAGCCCGAGGGACGGTGATAGTGGGTCATCCAGCGGACATGCTCCAGGGCCGTGTCGCCGGAGATCTCGTTGGTCAGGGCCCGGACCTCTTTCTCGGACATGAAGGGCGTCGTCTGGGACAGGGCGGGGCGGCAGAGAAGGGACAGCAGGACGATGACCGGGACCGCGTTATTTTTCATCATGATCCTCCCTGCTTTTTCTGATCCGGGACCGTCGGGAGCGCCTTCCGGGCGGCGTCCCTGACCCCCGGCCAGAAGTCGGTCCGGGCGATCTCCCCGAGAACCCGGCGCGCTTCGTCGTCGCTTCCGGCAAGCGCGGCCAGGGCTTTCACGGCCGGCTCGCGGGCCCAGCGGGTCGTCCGTTCCGAGCGCAGATAGCGCAGGATCAAGGGAACGGCCCGCGGGTCCTTCAGGACCTCGAAACCCTGGAAGGCGGAGGCCCTGAGAATATCACGGTGCGAATTCTCGCCGAGGCGGGCCGTCAGCATCTCGAAGGCCTCGGGGGCTTTGGCCCTGGCCAGGGCCAGGAGCGCCCGGCCGCGGACGTAAGGGCTTTCCGGGAGCGAAGCCGTCCGCGTCAGGGCCGAGATCGTTCCGGGCTCGGGGGAATAGGTCTCCAGGGCGGCGATGATGTTATTCAGGACGCGGGGATCCTGCTCCCTTGAAAGCGCCTCCAGAAGCACCGGCCTGGACGCCTCCCCCCTTTTGGCCAGGGCCGAGGCGGCCGCGGACCGGACGGCATGGAACAGGTCGTACCGCAGGGCCCTCTCCAGGGCTTCGGCGGCCTGTTCCCCGGGCGCGGGGGCCAGGGCTTCGATGGCCTCGATCCGGCCCTGGCCGTCGTCGGCGCGTTCGAGCTGCGCGGTCAATTCCTCGACCGTCCTCGGGTGTTCGATGACGGCCAGGAGGGAATTGTCGGCGTTGAAGCGCACATAGCGCGGCTTCTTCCTGAGATCGTACGTTCTGACCTCGGAGCGCTCCTGGAAGACCTCGCGGCGCGTCTCCGGGCCGTCGTCCGTGACGATCTGGAGAGCGGCCGGAAGGCGATAGAGCCCGCAGGACTCGTCCTGGGCCTGCGTCACGCGGACGGTGAGCCGGCCGGTCCCTTCGTCCCAGCTGTGGTCGACCCGCAGGACGGGGAAGCCCTTGCGCTCGAGCCACTGCCGGAAGTACCAATCCAGGGACTGGCCGGAAGCTTCTTCCATGGCCTTCTGCAGGTCGGCCGATTCGGCTTCGCCGAAGGCCTTCGCCGCGGCGTATCGCCCGAGGCCGTCAAAGAACGTCTTGTCCCCCAGCCAGGTCCGCAGCATGTGCAGGATGTAGGCGCCCTTGGAATAGATGTGCTCGTCCAGGCCGCCCGGCACGGGATCGTCGGACAGGATGGCCCGGCGATACCTGCGGTCCTCGTCGAGATAGAAGCGCATCCGCTGGCGCAGCTTGTATTCGAATTCGTCGCGGCCGGACGCCTTTTCGAACCACTGGTTGCCGAAATAGACGCCGAAGGCCTCGTTGAGCCAGATATGGCGCGCGCTCTTGGGCGAGATGAGCATGGCCCACCAGGTGTGGGCGAGCTCGTGGGCGACGATGTAATCGTCCATGTCCAGCCGCGCGGCTTCGTCGATGAGCTTGATCTCGTTCAGGCAGGTCAGCCCGAGGTGCTCGGATCCCCAGGGCAGGTAATCCCAGATGATGATCTGCTTGTAATTCCCGAACGGGTAGGGATAGCGGAATTCCCGGGAGAAGAACTCGCACATGTCCCCCACGCGCCCGAGCGAGCTTTGCACGACCGAGGCCGTGGTCACGCCGGCCGGAGCATAGTGGATGATCTCCCGGCCTTTCACGGTCTCGCTGAAGATGTCGAAATCCCCGGCCGCCAGGGTGAAGCCCTCGAACCGGGCCGGGACGTCCTGGCGCCAATGGAATTCGCGCCGGCCATCCAGGGCGCGATCGCCCGCGAGCTTCCCGTTGCTGACGACCTGCCAGGCCGGGTTGACGCTGGCCCTGAGATCCCAGGTCATGCGGTGATCCTCGTCGAAGGGGCGGGGCATCCAGTGTTCCCAGCCCTCGAACTGCCAGACCTGTTCGACGGGCACGCCCGTCTCCGTGACCAGGCGGTGAAAATACAGCCCCGTCTTCGGCCGCGCGGCGTAATGGATCCGGAAGCGGCAGGGCGTTCCCCGGGCGGCCCCCTTGATCCGGATCCGGAGGCGATCCTTCTCGACCCGGAAATCCTTCAGCCCGGCCGGTTCGGCCTCGACCTTGGCGATCTCGAGCTCCTGCTGGCCGAGAGAGAAGGTGTCCAGGCTGTTCCCCGACGCCGTGTAGCGGACCTCCTCGATCCCGTCGATGGCGGACGCTTTTTCGTCGATCCGGATCGTCAGGTCGAAATGGGTGATGTCGGGCTGGGGGGCGGGAGCCGTTCCCGCGGCGATCGGCCTTCCGCCGCCGGCCGCCGACAGGGCCAGAGCGGCGAGAAAGCAAAGCATGGCGATATTGCGTTTCATCGGATAGCCTCCGGACGGTATGTTGCCGCGCGATCAAGGCGCCGGGCCGCGGCTCCGGCCCTCACCCGAACACCCCGGAGGTCCTGCCGCCGCGCCCGGCCATGCGCTCCAGCGCCTCGAGGCAGAGCATGAGATAGCGGGGGTGATGGTAGATGTCCTTCCGCACGGCCTTGGGAAGGGCGGAGATCCGGCGGTCGGCGCTGTCGATCATGAGGGGGAAGCCCCAGCGTTCAAGCCGGCACCGGGACTCGACGTACTCGAACTGCCGGGTGAACATGTCCTTGGCCCAGGCCAGGCCCTCGTGCTCGACGACCTGGAGGGACCCGATCAGGACGAAGGCCTGGGCCCAGAAGATCTTGGCCAGGCTCCAGGTGTTCGCGTCCACGTCCTCGAGGTCGTTGAAGACGCCGCCGTAGACGCCGTCGGCGCTGGCGTCCGCGTGGCGCCTGAACACCCGGGCCGCTTCGTCGAAGAGCTTCCGGTCCCCGCGGCGCACGGCTTCGTACATGATCATCCAGGCCGCCTCCGTCGCGTGCCCGCAGCCGGCGACCCTGGCGTGGGCGGCGTTCTCCCCGGCCGGCCGCGAGAGATCGTGGTTGACGACCAGGTTCCAGAGGTCGAAATCGGGATTGCGGTGATGGGCCATCATGGCCTCCTCGCACCGGTCGACGAGCCTCTCCAATTCCGCGTCCGGCCCGCTCCTCAGCCAGTTGGTCCCGAACCACATGAACAGCATCCAGTACCAGAGGTTCCGGGCGCCCGGATAAGGCGACGCCCCGTCCTGGAAGGCCGGGCCGTCGTACCTGGCCAGGGCCTGGAAAAGGGTCTCCCTGGCGATGGCCCCGTATTCCTTCTCGCCCGTGGCCCGGGCGTATTCGGCCAGCCCCTCGGCGATGTAGCAGTCGCCGGGCAGGCTGCCGGTCGGGTCGACGACCGTCCCGTCCTGGGCGTAGGTCCCCGGCCAGTGCTCCCCCGCCGCGGGGCGGCGCTTCATGAGGAGATCGACCGACCGTTTGGCGCAATCGAGATAGCGGTCCTCGCGGGCCAGGCCATGGCTGTACATGAAGGAGTAGCACCAGATGCCCCGCCCCTCGGTCGAGGCCGTCTTGGCCGTGTTGAGGCGGGAGCCGTCGTGGTCCGTCGAGCAGAGGAAGCCGCCGTAGCGGCGGTCGACGACATGCTTGTCGAAGAAGTCGAGGAATTCGACGAACTCGGCCCGGTACCGGTCGCGAAGCCGGGTCAGCGTGACCCCGCCGAGGGAGCCGTCCTCCATGGTCGTCCGGGCTGGGACCGGGGCCCCGGTCCCGCCCCGTCCTTCGGGGACGGCCGCGGCCAGCGCCGGGATCCCTCCGGCCGCCGCCAGGAACGCTCGTCTTCTCATAGCGATCCTTTCACGATCCGCGGCGCCCGGGCGCCGCGAATTCCACGTACCGGTATTTCTCCAGGAACCTGTAGTACTTGATGAGGTCGAAGCCTTCCATGGGCTTTCCGGCCTCCAGTTCGCAGAGCTTCTTGATCTCGGCCAGGCTCCGCCGGCCGTCGACCCACCAGTAGGAGGCCGCGGCCCAGTTGGCCGGCTGCCACCAATGCGGCGAGAAGCGGATCTCCTGCCATTCGGAGGACGGGATCTCCTCGAAGAACAGCGTGCCCGGCTGGAACCGCCTCGGGA